>RFIU01000160.1 GCA_003695555.1 Alphaproteobacteria bacterium | reverse complement strand
TTCTTGCCGAAGGCCTCACGCAGATAGGCGAGAACATCGCGGAAGTCCTGGTCGCCAAGTGACGGATTTCCACCTTTCGGCGGCATCGCCATCAGCGCGCCCGGCGATCGATAGCCGTATTCCATGTGATTGAGCAGCACCTGGTCGCTCTGGGCCAGCGGTCCTTTCGGATCGGTGAAGTCAGGCGCACCCGGCACGACCCCCTTTCCGTCATTGCCATGACAGGCCACACATGTCGTATGATAGATCTTCTTGCCGTGGCCGGGATCCCCCTTCGGCGTCGTCGGTATGTCGGGAGCGGCATGGGCCGCGCCGGAGATGGCGAAAATCCCGGCGACGAGCAGGGCGGCCAGTAACCTTGCAGTCCAGACGGTGGGATCTGGCTTCATCATGACGTTCATGGCCTCGTATCCTTCCGGTTTGGGCGTCATCTTCTTGCCCGTTGTTCCTGATGATCCGTAGGCGCACCGATTTCTGCGGCTCGACAAGCCGGGCCGTGCGCGGAGGGATGTTTGTTGCCTTCCCGTGCTTGCGCGCCCTTGCCGATGGACGATCCTGACACGGATACGCCCGATCGGGAAGGACGCGCACGCACGAGCGAAGGCGCGAAGGGCGGCGTACCGCCCTTCGCGGTCCGGCTGCTAGTTGCTGTTCTTCAGGAATGCCTTGATCGCCTTCGCATCCTCACCCGGCAGATTGGCCCGCACCCGCATGTGCGAGACTACTACCTCCCAGCCATCGTCGCTGAAGTTGCTCGCCGGGCGAAGATTGTGGCAGCGGCCGCAATTGTCCGCCCACAGCTTGGCGCCCTTGGCGATCAGCCCCGGATCGGGCTGTGCCGCAGAGGCATTCGTTCCTCCGGCCATCGCCGGTGCTGCGATCATGATCCCGCCCAGCGCGGCAGAGGCCAGGATCGTCTTCCATGCAAGCTTCGACATCGTCATTCTCCTCGAATTGGAATTCGCGCACCTTAGAAGCCGATGGCGAACTGGCCCATGAAGCGGTTCTCGGTCTTCAGATCCGGTTCGTCGAAGTCGCGCCGCTCGTAATTAACCTTGATCACGATATTGGGCGCGAGCAGATAGTTGACACCGAAGGTCAGCCGGTCCTGCGCATCATCGACGAACAGAATGCCCTGCTTAACATTAAGCTGGCTGAAGCGGGCGACGAGTTCGAGATCCTTGACAAACTCCTGATTCGTCACGCCGGCCAGCTTGTAGGCAGCCTGCGCATACCAGGCTTCCGTCTTCTGGGTCGGCAGCGCCTCGGGCAGGCCACCCGGATCGGCCACGCTGATGAAGGCATCCCGCTTGGAATGCAGATATTCGAAGCGCAGATCCAGGTCCTTGTAGGTTGCGACCGCGTGCGCGCCGAAGATGTCGAGATCGGCATTGGTCGGCTCCAGTGCGGCTGGAACCGCTTCGACATGGACTCCAAGACCGGTTTCGTCGGCATCCGCTTCACCGCTCAGCTCGTCGAGACCGGAAACTCTTGCGTGATAGGCAGAACCGCCGAGCTCCAGCCAGGGAACCGGGAAGAAGCTGATCCGCCCGCCGATCGCCTTGTTGTCGTTGTTGTCCTCACCGAAACCTTCGAGGGCGGGCTGGCCTTCCTCTTCCACCTGCGGGCCGTTGCCGATCATGAAGACATAAGTCAGCTTCATGTTTTCCCCGACGGGAATGCCGCCCCGCAATTGGAGACCAACATCCGTGAGAGGTTCGACCGTCCCGTCAAAGCCGACGGGGCGACTGATCGCCTTGTTGATCCACTTCGGATGCAGGCGCTCCTGGAACAGGCCGATTGGGCTCAAATACTTGCCGAAGACAAGGGTGGCATAGTCATTGAGCATCAGATCGAGCGAGGCATATTCCAGCTCCAGCTTGGTGCCTTCCCCATCCGTCGTCTCGAACTCCAGCTCGCTTTCGAACAACAGCCAGTCCTTGTACTGGACCAGGAAAATGGGGTTGAAGTTGACGTCGGCGAAGGTCGAGTTCTCGCCATTATCGACGAACTCGACATTGCCACCGGCATAGCCGCCGAGATGGAAGCGGACATCACCGGCGCGATAGTTGAACAGGCCGCCGCCCAGTGCCGACGTCGTCGGCGAGACGCCGTTCGACGCCTTCTCGACCTTTGCGACCGCTTCATCCGCCTTTGCCGTGGCGGCTTCCGCCTTGGTCTTCGCTTCGGTTGCTTCTGCCTGGCTCTTGCGCAGCTCGGCCTTTAGTGCCTGCACCTCGGCTTCGAGCTTCTCGATCCGAGTCATCAGGGCCTGATCACCCGATGCATTTTGCGCCGCGACCGGTGCCGCCACCAGAAAACTGGTGGAAAGCAGGCCGGCGAGAATCAGTGCACGATGCGGTCTCATGGCAGCCTCCTTCTCTTTTGCGGATAAGAAATTCCCCTATTGCGCGGGAATCCTATTCCAATGCCGGAGTGCCGCCTTGATATGTGTCAAATTGGCAACCATTTCAGAATTAAAGTGTATGATGTGTGTTCCTATTGACACATATCTCCAGCATCAGGCTGGTGCCGTCTTCCATGAATGAGGAAAATGACGGGCTGCGCGGTCCCCCAAAATACGATAATCATGCCAGGGGGCGCTGGAGCGGGTCATCATGGCGCAAGGTGGAAAATATGCGGGAAATGGAAGGGGGGCCTATAAACCAGGATCGCAACAATCAGGGCAGCATCCTGCCCCGGGCGGCGCTCACCTCTTCGGCCGTCGTGAATTCGCGCACCACCTGTTCGCGTGTCGGTCGGGGACGCTCGCTCGGTTTGCGTTTCGGTGTGCCGAGAAAGAAGAAACCGGCGATCCGGTCTTCGCGGCCGAGGCCGAGGGTGCGGGCAAGTTCATGGCTGTAGGCCGGCCAGCCGGTCAGCCATTGGCCGGCGTATCCCGTCATGTGGGTGGCAGCGAGCAGGGCGAAGCCGGCCGCACCGGCGGACAATCGCTGTTCCCATTCGGGGATCGGCCGGGCATCGGAAGGTGTCGAGACGAGCACGACGAGGACCGGTGCCTGCAGGGCGAAGCCTTCTAGCCCCTTGGCCACCGTCGCGTCCGGTTGCGCTTCCTCGCGCCGGTAGCATTCACCGATCAGACGACCGAGTGCGTCGCGCGCCGTGCCCCGGAAGACGAGAAAACGCCAGGGCGCGAGCTTGCCATGATCGGGTACCCGGCGTGCCGCGGCAAGAATGCGTTCAAGATCCTCCGGTCCCGGCCCCGGCTCGTCGAGATCCTTCGTCTTCACCGACCGGCGCGACAGCAGTGCCGCGAGCCCTTCCGGCGAAGCGAGATTGAGCGGCTGTTCGGCATTCCGTCCAGTCCGATCCGGCATCGTCTGCAACCTTCGTTGATCGAGGGGTGGCTTGGCCTGTCCGTGGTCTCCTGCCATAGTGGTAGAAACATATCGCTGGCAAGAGGCAGCCGGGATCGGCCGGCGACACGGGTCACGCCGGCAGCGGCAGGGAAGACGAGGGGAGGAAGCTGATGATCGCGAGGGATGGACGTGAAGGGTGGGGTGCGCTTGCCCGTTTCCTGAAGCGGGGGGTTCTGTTCGTCTTCGCCCTTGCGGGGCTGACCTCCGCAGCCGCGGCTGCTGCCGCTGGCGAGGGTTACCAGCCGCCCGCCAATGCGCCGGACGTTCCTTTCAGCGCTGCGACCGGCACGCGTGATCCTGAAGCGCGCATCCGCGTGCCGGCGGGTTTCCGGGTCACCGTCTTCGCCGATCATCTGGGGCGGACCCGTCATCTCGCCGCAAGGGCCGATGGAACGCTCTATGCCTCTCTCTCTCAGCCCGTCGAAGGTGCTGGCATCGTCGCCTTGAAGGATACAGACGGCGACGGCCGTGCCGATGTCGTGCGCCGTTTCGGCCGGGTTTCCGGTACCGGCATCGCGGTCCATGGTGACGGGCTCTATTTCGGAGAGAATAGGCGGATCCTGCGCTTTGCCCTGAAGGCGGGAGAGATGCTGCCGACGGGCGCGCCGCAGGTCGTCGTGGACGGCTTTCCCGAACAGGGGCAGCACGCGACCAAGCCGATGACCTTCGATGATGCGGGGCACATGTATGTCACCGTCGGCGCGCCTTCGAACGCCTGTCAGCAGCGCATGCGTACTGCCGGTAGTCCCGGCCTCATGCCCTGTCCCCAGCGCCGGCTTCAGGCCGGTATCTGGCGCTATGACGCGGACCGCACCGGTCAGCGGCACGGGCGCGACGGGAAGCGTTTCGTCACTGGCATCCGCAATGCCCTGGGTCTCGACTGGAACCATGCCGCCGGCGCGCTGTTCTTCGCCACCCATGGGCGCGATCAGCTCTATTCGCTCTGGCCGCAGTACTACACTCCGGCCGAGAGCGCCGAGCTGCCGGGTGAGGAATTCCACCGCGCCGTCGAAGGCGACGATTACGGCTGGCCCTATACCTACTGGGATCAGCTGCGCGGGGTGCGGATGAAGGCGCCGGAATACGGCGGTGACGGCCGCATGGTGGAAAACGACCCGAAATACCGCTCGCCGCTCTATGCCTTTCCGGGGCACTGGGCACCGATGGATCTGGTCTTCTATGAGGGACGGGCTTTTCCCGCCTTCTTTCAGCATGGCGCCTTCATCGTCTTTCACGGTTCCTGGAACCGCGCGCCCCTGCCGCAGGAAGGCTATCTCGTCGCTTTCGTGCCGATGGATGCCGCCGGCCGCGTCAGCGGCCGGCCGATCGTCTTCGCCGACGGCTTCAAGGGCCATGAGCCGCTCGCGAGCCCGCGCAAGGCAGCCTTCCGGCCGTCGGGCCTGGCGATCGGGCCGGATGGCGCGCTCTATGTCTGCGAGGACAAGACCGGCCGGATCTGGAAGATCTCCCGACAGGAGAACCCGGCGAGGTGACGCCTGCCCGGCTGAAGGCATGGGGTGACGTGGCGGATGGCGCGGCGCGGCTTGCGCTGCTCGCCATTCTTGCTGGCGGCATGAGGCTCGCCGATGTACCCCGCGTGCAGGCGCAGGAAGAAAAAGGGGGGGCGATCGAGGAAATCGCGGTCAGCGCTCCGCGTGCGCTTCGCACCCCGCTCGATCGCATGGTCTTCGGCCGTCAGGAGCTTGCCGGAGAGCGGCTGGCGGGAGCCGCACGAATCGATCGCGCGCTTGGCGCATTTGCTGGTTTCTCGCTTTTCCGGCGTGCCGATTCTCTGGCCGC
>RFIU01000159.1 GCA_003695555.1 Alphaproteobacteria bacterium | reverse complement strand
TTGAGCAGCGCCGCGCGGACATTGCCGACATGCAGCAGGCCGGTGGGCGACGGCGCGAAACGCACCACCGGCGGGGCGATCATCCTGCCCTGCCCATCCTTTCCGGCGATGGAATCGGCGACTTCAGTCATCTCAGCGAAACCTCGCGTGCCGAACGAAAGGCATTTGTGATCGGATAGCGCCGGTCACGGGTGAAGCTCTTGCGGGTGATCTTGATGCCGGGTGGCGCCTGCCGGCGCTTGTACTCGGCGGCATAGAGCATCCGCTCGACCCGCGCCACGACCTTCGGATCATGACCGCGCGCGACGATCTCGTCAAAGCCCAGCGCCTCTTCGATCAGGCCGTGCAGAATGTCGTCGAGGATCTCATAGGCAGGCAGCGTATCCTGATCGGTCTGCCCGGGCTTCAGCTCGGCGCTCGGCGGCTTTTCCAGCACCCGTTCGGGAATCGGCGCCTCTTCGGGGCCGAGTCCGCCTGGAGGGCGGTGCGCATTGCGCCAGCGGGCGAGACGATAGACCATCGTCTTGTAGACGTCCTTCAAGGGGGTAAAGCCCCCCGACATGTCACCATAGAGCGTCGCATAGCCGACCGAGAATTCCGACTTGTTGCCGCAGGCGAGCACCATGTCGCCGAACTTGTTGGACAGCGCCATCAGCAGCAGACCACGCAGGCGTGCCTGGATATTCTCTTCCGCCTCGCTCGGCGGCAGCTCGTCGAAGAGGGGTGCGAGCGCCCCTCCCACAGCTTCCATCGCCCCGCTGATCGGCACCACATCGTGGCGCACGCCGAGACGGCGCGCGACCTCGGCCGCATCCTCGATGCTCTCTTTGCTCGTCCAAGGAGAGGGCAGCATCACCGTCCAGACATTCTCAGGCCCCAGCGCATCGGTCGCAATGGCCGCGGTCAACGCCGAATCGATGCCGCCCGACAGGCCGAGAATGACACCCGGGAAACGGTTCTTCGCCACATAGTCCTTCAATCCCAGCATCAGCGCCTGATAGATCGCCGGCTCCTGCTCGTCCCAGGCGATCCGGTCACCGGCAAGGCAGTGACGCGTCACCCCTCCGGCTTCCGCCCGTTCCCAGACAGCCAAGGCGAAATGTTCGCGAAAGGCAGGCAGACGCAGGGGAATTCCGCCGTTCGGGTTCATCACGAAGGACGCCCCGTCAAAGAGCACCTCGTCCTGACCGCCGACCTGATTGACGAAGGCGAGTGCCAGCCCCGTCTCACGCACGCGCTCGGCAATCACCCGCTCGCGCTCGGCATGCTTGTCGATCTCGAAGGGAGAGGCATTGACGGCGACGAGAAATTCCGCACCATTCCCGGCAAGCTCACCGGGTACGCGCGCAAACCACATGTCCTCGCAGATCATCAGACCGACCCGCACGCCGCGCACGGCAACCGGTTGCGCCTGCCCTTCGTCCGCAATGAAGACGCGCTTCTCGTCGAAGACGCCATAATTCGGCAGCTCGCGCTTGCGCACGACGGCGACGATCTCGCCGCCATCCAGAACGACAACGGCATTGAAGACCCGGCCGTCCTCTTCCCAGGGCAGACCGACGGCAAGCGCCGGCCCCTCGTCGGCGGCGGCAAGCGCACGGGCCAGACGATCGAGCTCGCTGCGACAGGCCTGCCGAAACGCACGCTTCAGGATGAGATCTTCGGGGGGATAGCCACAAAGCGACAGCTCCGGCGTCATGAGAAGATCGGCATGAATCCTCGCCGCCTCCTCCCAGGAAGCGAGTATCCGGGCGGCATTACCGGAAAGATCCCCGACCGTCGGATCGATCTGGGCGATCGCCATGGTGAAGGTATCGGCCATCATCACCTCTCCGTCATGGGCCCGGATGTCGGGCCGAAAGCCGAAGCGCCTCAATTCCTCGCGCCACGCCGACCAGCACCTAGCCCGCATGTCCGACCACGGCAAGGCCAAGCCGCACGGAGACGGTAAAGATGACGCGACACCACCGGCCGGATGGCATCCGGAATGGAGTTTTTCCTTGCCAAGCCGCACCGGGAAGGGAATCTATCGCATCGTGTCCGCATCGTGAACGGCAGGTGCCGTCGCGATCCACAAGGAGAGCCCTTGCCCATGCAAATGAAGCCCGTCAATCCCTTCTGGCCGTCACTTGCCGCCTTCGCGATCGGGTTCGTCAATGTCGGACTGGTGCTGGAAGGCATGCTATGGTGGTTCGACGACTTCATCGGACTCGACGAGACGGCGCATCTGATCTCGTTCGGCATTGGACTGATCCTGGCCCTGATCGTCGCAACTTATACCGCCAGACGAGCCGCCGGTCTCTATCGCCGTCTCAATGAGGGAATCCCGATTGCAGGAGAAGCCGAATGACTGCCTCGGACCCTGCTCCCGCACCTCGCCGGCGCTTCTCACTGAAGGCACTGGCGATGACGATTTCCCTGGCCATCCTTTCCGGAATCTCGATGCTGCTGCTCATCGATGGTCTTGAATGGGCGCTGCTGACGCTCGCCGGCATTCCCGAGTGGCCGACCGAGATCGTCATGGGGCTGACCGCCATTCCGGTTCTCATCGTCACCGTAATGTTCGGCCGCAAGGTCTGGACGATCGAGATTTCCGGCGTCGCCGATCAGGATACGGACGAATGATCGGCCAAACCCGACCACCATCTTCTTTATATTATTGGAATTCACCGTCGAACAGGCAAAGAGTTCCCATTTCTGATGAACCGGAAGCTTGAATTTCTCGATTTCCGGCGTCCGATCCGCTAGAATTGCCGAACAAGAGACAGCGCTTCTTTCTTCCTGATGCGGTGATCTGCTGGATGGGAACGGGGGTTTGCCCTCGACCGGGCGAAAGCACCCGGGACAGCGGAGACGGACGAAAGAGAACGACGGACGATGCGAACCAGGAAACTTCTCTTTGCCATCATGATCGGCGCCTTCCTCGTATTGACGGTGCTGACGACGGCTGCCGCGATCGCGTCCTTCTTCGTTCTCGGCTCCGACAATGAGCGCGCGCCCGGGGAACAGACGGGGCAGGCGCCCGTCGCCCCGCTGCTGGCAATGCTGGGGATCGGCCCAGCGCCGCAATCAACAGGCGGCGACACCGCGCCGCCGAAGCAGGCGAACCCACCGTCCACGGTCGGTGCGCCGATCGCCGAACCGCTTGAACCGGTTTCGCTCGAAGACGCGATAAAGGCCGCAAAGCGCGCGACACCGCAGGACCTGAAGACTATCCAGGACTATCTCGACGCTTCGGGCGGCGACATCGACCGCCTGCGTTCGCGGGTCGTCGATCTGCTCAAGGGCCTGTCTGAGGATCCGACGATGCAGGATCCGACGACCTTCGCCGAACGCGCCGCCGATATCGTCAATCTCGCCAATCAGGCCTATGAAACCAGCTATCTCTATAAGACCAAGATGCGTTACGACCTGGCCATCAAGGACCCGGTCAAGGGATTCGATTTCGGGCCTGGAAAACGGCCGGGACAGCCCGGCTTCGAGCGTATTGGCCCCGACTCCGATTTTGTCAACAAGGGGACCAACGCGCTGGTCACCGGCGACGGGCCACCGGCAGTCTATGACGGTCTGATGGATCTGACCGAGTTTTCCTTCCCGCTTGAGGACGGCAAATACCGCGTCACCCTGCTTACCCTGCCCGAGGACCAGAATCTGACCCCGCATCCCTTCGGCACCAGCGTACAGGCCGGCGGTGCAACGGTCCGCATCAAGGACGCGCTCAACACGGCCGAAAAACTCTATGCGACCTTGACCGAGAATGATTTCTATATCGAAGACATCATTCCCGAGATGCCGGACGACCAGAGCGAGGTCTCGGCGGTCGCGCTGTCCATCCCGGTGGAGGTTTCCGGCGGCATTTTCTCCATCCTCCTCAATCCCGGAGCCGAGCCCACCTATGTGACGGCACTGGTCATCTACCCGGAAGAGGAGGAGACCATCGAGGAGGAAACCGCTGAGGAAATCGCCGAGATACTGAGCCGGCTCAATCCGGAAGCCGGTCGCCAGATTCTCGGCAGCGAGCTCTTTCAACCCGTCCAGCGCCAGATCCAGCAGGCGGCCACGACGCCGGGGCT
>RFIU01000012.1 GCA_003695555.1 Alphaproteobacteria bacterium | reverse complement strand
GGTCTGCTCATCACCACCGAAGCCATGGTGGCCGAGCTGCCGAAGAAGGAAGCCGCGCCTGTCGGTGCCGGTGCCGGCGCCGGGATGGACATGGACTTCTGATCCATCCCTGACCCTGTTCGAAAAGGACGAAGAACCGGACGAGAGCCGGGGCGCATCGCCCCGGCTCTCGCACATCTCGGCAAAAGGCCGAGCGGCATCCACTGGCAAGATCGCGAAAGCTTTTGACAGGGATCGTGCTGACGGGATGCATCCCCCCATTGGAATGGGGAAAGTACATCGAGACTCGTTTTCCCGAGACATCGCCCCGCGCATTGTGACGAAACGGCGCTGCAGCCGATTCTCGACCATCTCGCTAAGCTGCCGCCGCTCGACCTCGACTATGGTATCGATGTCGAGGAACGGATTCCCGAGCTCGTTGGCGGACTTACGGTGGGGCTTGCGCGAATTTTCCGGACCCTCGACCCCGAGATGAAGAATCCCCGCAGCGAACACTGGGAAAAGATCGAGGAAATCTACGGGATCCTGCTCTAGCTCGGAATCCCGCTCAGCCTTCCTGCCCCTCGGCCCGTTCGAGGGCGCCAAGGATCGAGCGCGCCGCAAAGACCGGGTCGTCCGATCGGGTGATCGGGCGCCCAACCACCAGGACGTCGGCGCCAAGCTGGATCGCCTCGCGCGGGCCTGTCACCCGCTTCTGATCATGCATTTCCGCCCCCTTCGGACGGATGCCCGGCACCACCAGCCGAAACTTCTCACCGAGTGTCGAGCGCGCCGTTGAGATCTCGTCCGGGGCACAGACGATGCCATCGAGCCCGGCCTTTTCGGCCAGACGGGCTAGACGGGCTACCACCTTGTGGGTCGAACCTTCGACACCGAGCACGTCGAGGTCACCCGCATCAAGACTGGTCAGTACGGTCACGCCAAGCACCCATGGACGGGGAAGGCCGAGGCGGTCGGCCTCCAACGCCGCGGTATCGGCGGCCGCCCGCAGCATCTCGAGCCCGCCGAAGGCATGGACGGTGAACATCGCCGGCCGCATCCGCATCAGTGACCGGACTGCTCCGCTGACGGTATTGGGAATGTCGTGGAACTTCAGATCGATGAACAGCGGCAGATCGAATTCTGCTATCCTCGCGACGCCATCGGGACCGAAGGCGGTGAAGAATTCGAGGCCGAGCTTGAGTCCGCCCGCAACGTCCTTCAGCATCTCGGCAAGGCGGACCGCCTCATCAAGATCGGCGGTATCGATCGCCACGAACAGCGGATTGCGCAGTTTGAGCATATTGATCCCATTCTTCGATGCCGGACCCGAACCCTCGGCAAATGGTGTCGTTGCGCTTTCTAGCCGAGATGAACGCCAGCCTCAAACCCATTCGCCCAAAGGCCCACTGGATAAGAGGCCCATCTGAACGGCAAGGCCTGCCAACGGACGCAAATGAAGGGGAAGACGGAGCAGCACACAGAACGCCAATAAAAAATCCGGGAACAGCGAACATGCCGTTGCTGAGCGATCGTTCGCCCAGCCCCGTGGAGGGATTGACACCGGTGAGAGCGCCCGCCCTATTCGTTCAGCCGCTCGCGCAGCTCCTTGCCGCACTTGAAATAGGGAACGTGCTTGGCAGGCACCTGAACCGGCTCTCCGGTGCGAGGATTGCGCCCGAGACGGGCCGGCCGCACCTTGACCGAAAAGGTGCCGAAGCCACGAAGCTCCACCCGATCACCACGCGCCAGCGCCTCGGTGATTTCCTCGAAGATGGTATTGACGATGCGTTCCACATCCCGCTGATAGAGATGCGGGTTGGCCTGCGCGAGTTCGGCGATGAGTTCGGATTTGATCATGGCTGCTTGCTGCCCTGTTTGCCGCTCCGCCTCCGGCTCTTTCATCTCGTGATTTTCGAAGATCCCCGCCTGCAATGTGGACGGGACATGCGAAGCATCAGGACGACCCCTTCCATTGCTGCCCTTGCTGATAAGGACCACGATGCCGGTCGATGCGCACCCGTGCGCGTTCTTTCATCGATCCCTCCCGGCACGCGCGCATCCGCAGCTTACGGAGGGGCAAGGGGCAAGGTCAAGCGTCAAATGCCCCAATTTGCCGGTGGCCGGTTTCGTCGATCACCCTGCCCGACAAGAAGAAACGGCCAAGACAAAGGGGCGCACACCGCGATGGCATGCGCCCCCTTTTCGTTATCCCGGCCAAGCGGACGGCTCAGGACATCCGTGCGCCTGCGGACGGAGGTGAAGACTACTCTGCCTTCTCGCCCTCTGTCTTCTCACCCTGCGCGTCGGCCTCGGCCTCTTCAGCCTTGGCCGTCTTCTTCGTCTTCGCGGACTTGGCAGGCTTCTTCGCCTTCGGCGCTTTCGCCTCCTCGGCTTTCTCCGACTCCTCGGCATCCGCATCCTTCTTGGCGGTCGTCTTCTTGACGGCCGTCTTCTTCGCAGCCGCCTTCTTCTTTTCGCCCTTGGTCTTGGTCTCGGTCTCGCCCTCGGCCACCGGCTGGTCGGCCGTTTCGGCTTCAGCCTCCTGCGCGCTCGCCGCCTTCTCGACCTCGCCTTCGTCTTCAGCCTTCTGCTCGGCCTTCTGCTTGCCGGCAGTCGCCTTCTTTGCGGGCTTCTTCTCTTCCTCTTCGCCCTTGCCCTCCTCGGCCCGGGCGCGAGCCTTCTGGAGAGCCGCACCGAGAATATCGCCGAGGCTGGCACCCGAATCGCTCGATCCGAATTTGGCGACGGCCTTCTTTTCTTCGGCGACTTCGAGCGCCTTGATCGACAGCCCGAGGCGGCGCTGGGCACGGTCGATCTGGGTGATCATGGCATCGACCTTCTCGCCGGGGGCAAAACGCTCAGGCCGCTGATCGGCGCGATCGCGGGCAAGATCCGAGCGGCGGATGAAAGCCTTGATGCCTTCGCCGACGGTCACTTCAATGCCGTTGTCATTGACCTCGACGACGGTGCCGGTCACCACGTCGCCCTTGCGCTTGCCCTCTAGCGCAGCGAAGGGATCGCCTTCGAGCTGCTTGATGCCGAGGCTGACGCGCTCCTTCTCGACATCGATGTCGAGCACCTTCGCCTTGACGACATCGCCGCGATGATAGCGCTTGATCGCCTCTTCACCCGATTCGTCCCATGACAGGTCGGAGAGATGCACCATGCCGTCGATACCACCTTCGAGGCCGACGAACAGACCGAATTCGGTGATGTTCTTGACCTCGCCCTCGATGACCGAACCGGGCGGAAACTTCTCGGCGAAGGCCTCCCACGGGTTGCCCTGGCACTGCTTGAGGCCGAGCGAGATGCGCCGTCGGTTCGGATCGACCTCGAGCACCATCACCTCGACCTCCTGGCTGGTCGAAACGATCTTGGACGGCGGCACGTTCTTCTTCACCCAGCTCATTTCCGAGACATGGATGAGTCCCTCGACCCCCGGCTCGAGCTCGACGAAGGCGCCATAGTCGGTGACATTGGTGACGACGCCCTTGAATTTCGCGCCGACCGGATACTTGGCCTCGACCCCTTCCCACGGGTCGGACTGCAGCTGCTTCATGCCGAGGCTGATGCGCTGGGTCTCCGGATTGATGCGAATGACCTGCACCTTCACCTTCTCGCCGACGTCGATGACGTCACGCGGATTGTTGATGCGCTTCCAGGACATGTCGGTGACATGCAGCAGGCCGTCGATGCCGCCGAGATCGACGAAGGCGCCATAGTCGGTGACGTTCTTGACCACACCCTCGATGATGTCGCCTTCCTTCAGGGTCTTGAGCAGCTCGGCCCGGCGTTCAGCGAGATTTTCCTCAAGCACCGCGCGACGCGAGACGACGATGTTGTTGCGGGCCCGGTCGAGCTTCAGGATCATGAAGGGCTGCGGTGTTTCCATCAGCGGGGTGGGATCGCGCATCGGCCGGACGTCGAGCTGCGAACCCGGCAGAAAGGCCACCGCGCCGCCGAGATCGACGGTAAAGCCGCCCTTGACACGCCCGAAGATGACTCCTTCGACCGGCTCCTGCTTGTTGTAGGCTTCCTCCAGCCGGTCCCAGACCTCTTCGCGTCTGGCCTTGTCGCGCGAAAGTACCGCTTCGCCGAGCGCGTTCTCGACACGCTCGACATAGACCTCGACCTCGTCGCCGACCTTGATCTCGGGCTCACGTCCCGGCTCGGCGAATTCCTTGAGCGGCACGCGCCCTTCCGCCTTCAGACCGACGTCGATGATCGCGAAGTCGTTCTCGATCGCGGTGACGCGGCCCTTGACCACCTTGCCTTCAAGGCGATCCTCGGCGGCCAGCGACTCGTTCAGCAGCGCCTCGAACTCTTCGCGCGAAGGCGCCGTGATTTCCATGGTTTCACTCGTCGTCATGTCGTTCTTCAATCCTGGTCTCGATCGGAGCTTTTCCTGCCGGCCGGTTGGTTCCGGCGGTCTTCTCCCGGGGCTCCATTGCGGACAGCGACCATCGCCGCCCTTCCTCATCCACCCGGGAGCCAACGCCCGGCTCCGCCTGCCCGTCGATCGGTCCTGCCCGCATGATGCGGACTTTCCCTTCCCGACCGGGGGTGCGGAGAGTGCCCTGGCTGATCTTCGAACCGAAATGCATGTGCACGAACACGCCCTTCCCCCATTCGCCGGATGCCGACGGGCATCCGGGAATGGCGGCGGGGCGTTCCGGTCAGCCGCCTTTCGATCCTTCGGCCAGACGCGCATCTATTGCCTTGCGCGCCGACTCGAACACGGCGTCTATAGTCATTCCGGTGGTATCTAGCAAGATCGCATCGCTCGCAGGCCGCAAGGGTGCCGTCGCGCGCCCACGGTCGCGCGCATCACGGCGCTTGAGGTCGGCGAGCACCGCGGCCTCGTTCGCCGTCACCCCGCGCTCGCGCAGCTCCGCTGCCCGGCGGCGGGCGCGCTCTTCATCGGAAGCGGTAACGAAGAACTTGATGTCGGCATCGGGACACACGACAGTACCGATGTCGCGACCGTCGAGCACGGCGCCACGCCCGCCCGGCGGATGAGCGGCGAAACGGCGCTGGAATTCGATCAACGCCTTGCGCACCGCCGGCATCGCGGCGACGATGGAGGCCGCCTCGCCCACCCTTTCATCACGCAGTTCGGACCGCGAGAGAATCGCCGGATCGAGCTCGCGCGCCGCCCGGATTGCCGCCGCCTCGTCATGAGGATCGCGCCCTTCACGCAGCAGCGTCCAGGCGACCGCGCGATAAAGAGCGCCGGTGTCCAGATAGGCCAGCCCGTAATGTTCGGCGATCGAGCGGGCGAGCGTACCCTTGCCGGCTGCCGCCGGTCCGTCAATGGCGATGATCATGGAAGAGGAGATAGCGGACCCCGCCTCCACCGGCAAGGCGGGACAGAAGGATGTCGATACCGATCGGTATGAATCTGATCGGACAGAAAAATTGAGACGACGATCCTGCAGAAAGGTCATGCAGCTATTCCGCCGCCTCCAAAATCCTCGCGCCGAGGTCGCGCATCAGATCGACGAAGCCGGGAAAGCTCGTCGCGATGCTCTCGGAGCCGCGGATTCGGACCGGCGCACGAGCGGCAAGTCCCGCGACCGCGAAGGCCATGGCGATACGGTGATCGCCCGCCGCATCGATCTCGACATCGCCGGCAAGCGGGCCGCCGACCCCTTCGATGACGAGGCAATCCGGCCCTTCCTCCACCCTCACCCCCATCGCCGACAAGCCCTTTGCCATTTCGGCGATGCGGTCGCTTTCCTTTGCGCGCAGATCGCCGATGCCGCGAAAGATGCTGCGTCCCTTGGCGCAGGCGGCCGCGACGAAGAGGATTGGAAATTCGTCGATCATCGCCGGCACTTGCGCGGGGTCGGGTGAAACCGCCGTCAGCGCCCGGCCGCCGCGCACCATGATGTCGCCGACCGGCTCTCCGCCGACCGTTCGGCGATTGGCGATCGCGATATCGGCGCCCATCTCGACAAGAGTGTCGATGAGGCCCGTACGAGTCGGATTGAGGCCAATGCCGGGCAGCCGCACCTCGCCCTCTTCGACGATCAGGGCGGCGACCATCGGGAAGGCCGCGGACGAGGGATCGCCCGGCACCGCGATCTCGAAAGGGTGCAGTTCCGCGGGTCCCTCGATCGAGATGGCATGACCCTCTTCCGTCCGCTCGACCGAGAGCGCGGCGCCCATCGCTCGCAACATCCGCTCGCTGTGGTCGCGGGTCGCAGTGGATTCGATCACCGTCGTGCGCCCTGGCGTATTCAGCGCGGCGAGCAGAATCGCCGACTTCACCTGAGCGGAAGCGACCTCGGGCCGCCAACAGACGGGCAGCGGATCGCGCGCGCCTTCGACGACGAGCGGCAGGTGCTCACCATTGCGGGCGGTGATGCGGGCGCCGAATACCGCGAGCGGACGCATGATCCGACGCATCGGCCGGCGCGAAAGCGAATCGTCGCCGGTGAAGATCACCCGGATGGGCTGCGAGGCCACGAGGCCGGCAAGCAGCCGCGCGCTGGTTCCCGAATTGCCGCAGTCGATCGGCCGGACCGGCTCCGAAAGGCCGCCGCTGCCGCGCCCCGTGATCGTCCATACCCCTTTCGCCTCACGGCTGACCGGCACTCCCATCGCCCGCAGGGCCGTCGCGGTTGCCAGCACGTCCGCCGACTCGAGCAGGCCCATTACCCGGCTGATGCCGACGGCACACGCGCCAAACATCAGTGCGCGGTGCGAGATCGACTTGTCGCCGGGTACCCGGGCCTTGCCCGTGAGCCGCCGCGAGGGCTGCGCAACCAGCACGTCCGGGATACTCACCTTTCGATTCCAGGCCCTTTCCATGATACGTCGCCGTCTGTCGCCTTCGTTCTACGCCGCGATGCCCTGCCACCAGCCCCCGGCAGGCGAGCCTGCGCGAATTTTCGCTTGACAGCGCCCGCCCTCTACCGCTTTAGGCGGCGTCAGCTTTGACAGCCCCGCTCGGCGATGGCAAGCATCGATCGGATCGGTCGTCGCGTGGGGGGCGGGACATTCTTGAAAGACAGGCGCAGACAAGGAGCAGGACGCCGTGGCCAAGCCGGAATGGGGAACCAAGCGCACCTGTCCCGAATGCGGGACGCGCTTTTACGATCTCGGCCGCAACGATCCGGCCGCGTGCATCGACTGCGGCCATGAATGGGTTCCCGAACCCGTTCTGAAGTCGAAGCAGATCATTGTCGAACAGGCCCCAGCGGCCAAGGCCGAGACGGACGAGGCGGACGATGTCGTCGATGTCGAAGTCGATGTCGATGTCGATGACGAGGCGGTGGATGACGATATCGATATCGATGACGATGCCGATGTGCCCGTCCCGAAGATCACGAAAGAAGACGACTAGCATCGCGGACCACCTGGCATTCCGGTGGAACGCCACCGGCAGAGTCGCCTTTCTCTCTGGGAAGGAAAAGCTGGCGACACCCTTTCAGGAGAAAGCCTGAGATTGCCTCTTGATCCGAAGGGTGGGAGTGATTAAGTTCCGCGCCGCCGCCGGGATCCAGACCAAACGGATGGACGGCGCGACACCCCGACGGAAGGGTGCAAATCCGCCCGCCGCACGAAACATGACGGGGCCGTAGCTCAGTTGGGAGAGCGCTACAATGGCATTGTAGAGGTCAGGGGTTCGATTCCCCTCGGCTCCACCAGTTTTCCGTTTCGCCTTTTCTTCCCCCTGTCTTACTCCCTCCATTCTGGATAGCGCCATTTGCGTGCGTAGATGTCGATACGCATCGCAGCGGGCAGGGCGCCGACTCTCAATCCTCGCCCGAATTGGGTTTCCAGAGGTGGTCTTCGAGATCTCCCGCCTCGCGCTCGTCGATGATCCGACCGCGCACCGAGACGCCGGCACGGTGGACGGATTCGGGGTCACCCGTGATCAGCGGGTGCCAGTCGGGCAGTCCACGACCTTCGGCGATGCGCCGATAGGCGCAGGTTTCCGGCAGCCATTTCAGCCGGCCGACGAGTTCCGGTGTCAGGCGCAGACAGTCGGGTACATAGCGGTGACGCTGGCGATAGCGACGACAGCGGATCGAAACGGGATCGAGCAGACGACAAGCGACCCGGGTATAGTGGACCTCGCCGGTCTCCTCGTCTTCGAGCTTGTGCAGGCAGCACAGGCCGCAGCCGTCACACAGCGACTCCCACTCCTCGCGGCTCATCCCCTCAAGCCTCTTGTGCTCCCAGAAG
>RFIU01000158.1 GCA_003695555.1 Alphaproteobacteria bacterium | reverse complement strand
GGCGAAATCCCATGCCCTGCTGCTGGCCGAGGCCGAGGATCCGCAAGGTCAACACGCCCGCAGCCTGTTGCGTACGCCGGAAGGCTATACGCTGACCGCCATGACCAGCTTGGAGATTGCGCGACGCATTCTGGAAGAAGACGCGGCACGCCCGGGCTTTCACACGCCGGGCGGCCTGTTCGGGCCCGACTTCATCCTCGAATTCGATGGGTGCGAACGCCGCGACCTCGAATGAGCATGGGGCACCACGACGCCGAAATTCCAGCCAGGATCCTTTACCGCGCCGTCCAGCCGCCATCGATGGGCAGGGCCGTGCCGGTGATCGAGCGGTTCTCCGGCCGGCAGAGCAGCAGGGTGAGGTCGGCGATTTCGTCGATCTCGACGAAACGTTTCGTCGGTTGCGCGGCAAGGATCACCTCGCGGATGACCTGTTCCTCGCTCATCCCATGCGCCTTCGCCTGATCGGCGATCTGACCCTCGACGAGCGGCGTGCGGACATAGCCCGGGCAGATCGCATTGCAGGTGATGTTCTCATCCTCGGCCGTTTCCAGACCGACCACCTTGGTCAGACCGACGATGCCGTGCTTGGCCGCGACATAGGCCGCCTTGAAGGGAGAGGCGACGAGACCATGGGCGGAGGCGATATTGACGATCCGTCCGAAGCCCTGACGCCGCATGCCCGGGAGGGCGGCGCGGATCGTATGGAAGGCCGAGGACAGATTGATGGCGAGGATCTGATCCCACTTGTCGGTCGGAAACTCCTCGACCGGGGCGACATGCTGAACGCCGGCATTGTTGACGAGGATGTCGAGCCGGCCGAAGGCTTCCTGAGCGCGCGCGATCATCGCCGCAATCGCCGCAGGATCGCGCATGTCGGCATCGGAGTGGATCACGCGCACGCCGCATTCCTCTTCGATCGCCCGGCGGGTGCGCTCGATCTCGGCGGCATCGCCGAAACCATTGATGACAAGGTCCGCGCCCGCCTTCGCCAGCCGACGCGCCAGTCCCAGCCCGATGCCGCTGGTCGAACCGGTCACCAGCGCAACTCGTCCGTCGAGAACCGCAACCATGCCTGCCTCCTGATAACCTGCCGTTCATCCACACTACCGAAGACGGTCCTTGCGCGAATCTCCTCAGCACCGCATATTGCACTGCAAAAGAAGGGGGAGGAAAGGGGAAGTGTACCGCGGCAGGGGCCCATGCGCGAGCAAGGCCTCGGCCGGCGGCGAAGACGAGGACCGGCCTTGCTGCTCTACAGTCTCTATGAAGTCCAGCGTTCCGCGCTCCAGCCGTGGCGACTGCTCGCCGACCAGACGCAGCACTGGCTGCGCAATCCATGGAATCCCTGGAGCTACAGCCCGTCGGGACGGATGATGGCGGCGGCCTGCGATGTCTTCGAACACGCCACCCGCCGTTACGGCAAGCCGCGCTTCGGGATCGAGGAAGTCGAGGTCGACGGCCGGCCGGTCGCGATCGAGGAAGAGCATCTCGGTATCCGCCCGTTCGGCCGCCTGAAGCATTTCCGGCGTCGACTCGAACATCCGCGTCGGGATCCACGGGTGCTTCTCATCGCGCCGATGTCGGGTCATTTTGCGACCCTGCTGCGCGGTACCGTCGCCGCCCTGCTCGCCGATCATGAGGTCTTCATCACCGACTGGCGGGACGCGCGCGAGGTGCCATTGTTCGAAGGCGACTTCGATCTCGACGACTATATCGATCATCTGATCGACTGGCTGGCGCTGCTCGGCCCTGAAACCCACGTCATTGCCGTCTGCCAGCCGTCGGTGCCGGCGCTTGCTGCCACCGCCCTGATGGAAGAGGACGACCACCCGGCGCGCCCGGCAAGCCTGACGATGATGGGCGGCCCGATCGACACCCGGATCCATCCGACTGCTGTCAATGACTTCGCGACGAGCCGGCCGCTCGCCTGGTTCGAGCGCAATGTCATCACCCGCGTGCCGCCACCCAATCCCGGGATGGGGCGGCGCGTCTATCCGGGTTTCCTGCAGCTTGCCGGTTTCATGGCGATGAATCTCGGCAGTCATGTGATGAAGCATTATGAATTCTTCCAGCACCTGGTCGAAGGCGACGGGGAGAGTGCAGAAGGAACCCGCGCTTTTTACGAAGAGTACCGCTCGGTGATGGACATGACGGCGGAATTCTACCTGCAGACCATCCGCCGGGTCTTTCAGGAGCATCACCTGCCGCGCGGCCTGTTCCACCATCGCGATCGGCCGGTACGCCTGCAGGCGATCCGTCGCACGCCGTTGTTCGCGGTGGAGGGCGAGCGCGACGACATCTCAGGGCCGGGACAGACGAAGGCGGCGCTCGATCTGGCCACCGGCCTGCCGAGCGACCGGAAACACCACCTGCTGGCGGCAGAAGTCGGCCACTATGGCATCTTCAACGGCCGGCGATGGCGCGAGATGATCTCCCCGCAGGTGAAGGACTTCATCCGGGCTTCCCGATAAAAGACCCCCCGCTGGGGAAAGCGCAGCACCACAAGCCTGCCGCATCGGATGGAGGAAGATGGTCGGGGAGATTGGATGCGAATGCGGATGGCTCCCAACATGTTGAAGTTATTGACACAAGGACATTTTTCTGGACAGAAGGGGCATAAACGTGTGACATTGGCGTGTGACATTGGCCCCTTTCCGGGGGCGTCCGGAGAGGGGTTGCGGGCATGCCGGGCTACCTGCAGAGACGACGCCAGCGGTGGTATTTCGTCATCGCCATTCCGGCCCGGCTGCAGTCCCAATTCGGTGGGCGACGCAAGATCATCCGCTCGCTCGGCACGGGCGACCTCAGGGTCGCGCGTCCGCGGGCGCTCGCCATGGCCGC
>RFIU01000157.1 GCA_003695555.1 Alphaproteobacteria bacterium | reverse complement strand
GCGCCCAATGCGGCGGAAACGGCAGGTGTTTTCGGTACGACGTTATTTGGTGCCCGGCTGGGTGCGACGGCTTTGGAAGGGGCGGAGATCGGCGCCGAGCTGGGATCTGCGGCAGGTCCTGTCGGCGCGTTGCTCGGCGGCTTGGGTGGCGCTGCCTTCGGCATTGGTGTCGTCCTCTTGACTCGCGCAGTTCTTTGAATGTCGTTTCGGGGGAAGGAAGGGCTGCATGCCCTCTTTCCCCCTGGTTCATCCGAGAGGGCCGGAAAATGAATCTGGAAAGTGGCAGACAATCGATTTCCATATGGCCGGTCATGATGACGGGCACTGTTTATTGGATAATATTTTCTATATTATATTATTACTTGGGTATATTAGGAAACATATTTGAAAATTCATTTTCTGCTATATTTTATTACGCATTCGCCATATCCGTTTTTTCGGGCTTATGGGATGGAAACGATTTCTCATCAAGAAGTTTGATATCTGGTATTGTTTCTTCCGGGATGTCACTCTTTTTGACAAAGATCGTATTGATAATGATGAATATATTTTTGTGAATGCAATATCATAAATGGATATTTGGTTGTTTTTGAAAAGGGCCTGAGGATGATCAGAATTTCGGAAATCAGGGGTGATGGAATGACCTTGGCGATAGCGTTTCTTTCCGGTGTCCTGGCTGGAGCCGTTGCAGCTGGCGTTGGCATTCTGTTGGCTCTGTTGTGAGAGAAAATCAGAGAGAAGACCAATGATCGTATCAGAATATCAAGACCCTGTTCTGACTTCCCGTGCGGCAAGCCTTCTGCTGCGCGATCAGGATCGCAATGTGATGGTTCGACCACTTTCAACGGAGGAGCTTGATCATGTCCATGGGGGCGCAACATTGGGCTGTGTTTTTCTGGCAGGTGTCGTGATCGGCGCGGCGGGTGCCGCCATCGGAATCGCCCTGGGGGAAGCGGACAAGGTGGAGGTCAAGGCTGAGGTCAGCGTCAATGCCGGATGATTTTTCACAATTGTAAAGGAAATGAAGAAATGAACGACGGGCGGGGACGGTTTTTCGTTCCCGCCCATTCATGACCAGGCACCAGGATACGTATATTACGTATCCTCGGATTGCTGGCTCTGATTTTTCAGGGTTTTCCTCTCGTTATCCGAATTTTTCCTCGCCCGTGGGGCCTTCCACCCGGCGCCATTCGTGGCCGGTGAGGATTTCGAAGGGGCGGAAGTGCGCCTTGTAGGCCATCTTCGGGCTCTCTTCGATCCAGTAGCCGAGATAGAGGTACGGCAGGCCGAAGGCGCGGGTGCGGGCGATATGGTCGAGGATCATGAAGGTGCCGAGTGATCGGCGCGGCTCTTCGGGCGCGAAGAAGCTGTAGACCATCGACAGGCCGTCTTCCATCCAGTCGGTGAGCGCCACCGCGAGCAGTTCGCCGTCGTCCTCGCCATTCTGTTCTGCCTGCTCTGCCGCGGTTCCTTCCCTGCTGCCGTCATTCATGGACGCTGCCGCCTGCCCCTCCGGCCGGCGAGGGCGTCGGTATTCGATCAGCGTCGTGGCGATCGGCGAATTCTGGACCATCTCGCGGTATTCGCCGAAGCTCATCCCGAGCATGCCCCCTTCGGCATGGCGGGCGGCGAGATAGCGGGTGAGCAGGGCGTGCTGCTCTTCGCTCACTTCATTGCCGCGCGCGCGGGCGACGAGATCGCGATTGCGGCGCACGATCCGGCGCATGCGCCGGGTCGGGCGGAATTCCTGGGTCAGTACCCGGACCGATACGCATGCTCCGCAACCCTCGCAGGCCGGACGATAGGCGACGTTCTGCGAGCGGCGGAAGCCGACTTTCGAAAGCGCATCATGCAGGGCGGCGGCTTCCTCGCCCTTCAGTTCGGTGAAGACCTTGCGCTCCTCACGATCCGGCAGATAGGGGCACGGCTGCGGCGCCGTTACGAAGAAGGACGGGAATTTCAGGGCCTGGGTGGTCACGTCGTGCTCCGGGATCCTGTCCGGCAAACGCGGGTTCAGCCCAGATCATAGAGCATCGCGGCGGCGATCGTAAATGCCGCCCAGACGACGACGACGAGCGGAATGCCGGCGCGCACGAAATCCGAAAAGCGATAGTGGCCAGGGCCCATCACCAGCAGATTGGTCTGATAGCCGAAGGGCGTCGCATAGGACGCGGTGGCAGAAAAGATCAGGGCAATGACGAAGATCTGCGGATCGACGCCGATGTGATCGGCGACCGATACCGCGATCGGCGTGAAGAGGACAGCGGTGGCATTGTTGGACAGCAGATTGGTGAGCACCGCGACCATCGCGAAGAAGGCTGAAAGGATCATCAGCGGCGAGGCGCCATCGAGCAGCGTGAGCAGATGGGTGGCGACGAATTCCGCGCCGCCGGTGGCCTGCATCGCCTGTCCCATGGCGACGGCGGCAGCGATGATCAGCACCACCTTGCTGTCCACCGCGCGCCCCGCCTGACGGATATTGATGCAGCGTCCCGTCATCATTGCCAGCGCCCCGACAAGTGCGGCGATCGCGATCGGCAGAATGCCGGTGGCCGCCGCCAGCACGGTGGCGGCGAAGATGCCGATCGCCAGCCGGCTCGACCGCATCACCGGAAAGTCGGCCGCCGACCATTCGAGCAGCAGCAGATCGCGATTGCCTCTGAGTGCCAGGATGTCCTGACGCCGGCCGAGCAGCAGCAGCACGTCGCCGGGTTCGAGCACCAGCTCCGAGATGTGCGAACGGATCATCCGCGAGCGCCGCTGAATGCCGAGAACGATGGCATTGGTAAGCGAACGGAATCCGACCTGCTCGAGGGTGCGCCCCTGAAGCCGGGAGGCCGGCGCGATCATCACTTCGGCCAGCATCCGGTCCTCTTCGGGCAGCGGCGGGGCGGACTGTGCGACTTCTTCGCCCGCCACCCCGCCACGTCGCCACAGGCCGTGCAGCAGTTCCGGATCCTTCGCCATCATCTCGGTCAGGGCCCGGCGCGTGGCCGCTGCGAGGATGATGTCCCCGGCCTGAAGCGACACGTCATGGAAAGGCGGCAGCAGGGTTTCGTCGCCGCGATGGATGGCGCGGATGGTCAGTTCGGTTAGGCCTGGAAACAGGCCGGAAACAGCCTTCTGACCTTCCAGCGGACTGCCGGGCGCGACCTCTAGCTGAACCAGAAACTGCTTGGCGACGCGGCTCATGCCGCTGATCACCGGCACCCGGTCGGGCAACAGCAGGGGGGCGATGAAGGCGACATAGACGAACCCCGCCGCGCCGACGATCAGCCCCGGCGCGGTGATCGCAAAGAAGCCGAGGTGGTCGCCGGTGATCTCGCTGTAGATGCCGGCGACCAGCAGATTGGCGCTCGATCCGATCAGCGTCAGATTGCCGCCCAGGATCGCGGCATAGGAAAGCGGGATCATCACCCGCGAGGGATTGATGTCGAGCTTGCGCGAAAGCGCAGAGATCATCGGGATGAAGACCGCCACCACCGGCGTATTGTTGAGGAACCCCGAAATCGCCAGCACGATCGCGAGAATGCCGCGGATGACCAGACGCGGCGCGCCTTCCGCCACCTTCAGCAGGCGGCGGACCGGTTCGTCCAGGGCGCCGGAATGGACCAGCGCCTGCCCCATCACCAGCAGTGAAAGGATCGCGATCAGCGCCGGGTCGGAAAAGCCCGCGAGCAGGCTGCGCATGTCGGGAAAGGCTCGGCCCGTCTCGGCGTCGATCATCGGAAAGAAGTGAAAGAAGACCAGCAGCGCAGTGATGATCGCCAGCGAAACGAGCTCCATCGCCCAGCGTCCCCATGCATAGGCAATGATGCCGCCGGTGATGATCGCGAGCGCGACCCAGAGATGAAAGTCGGGGGTGGCGGTCATCGCCATGCCTGTCTTCGCTCCCTGTTGCCTGCCTTCCGCCCGTCTTTCCTGCGCCGGTATCCGGCATGGACCGCATGGCGTGCAGGTCTTCCTTGACCGTCTCGCGCGGGCTTCGTCAAGTCCATCACAATACGGATCTTTTGACGTTTCCGGCAATATGAGGGGCAAAGTTGCTCCCTGCCATTCGCGGCATGAACAGGCCGATCCGCTATCGTGGGGGATTGCTGCAGCGCAAAATTCCGTTCTATGCTCAGCGTCGAGGAGACGGAAAATCGCACCCTGTGCGCCGCATCCCGGCGTGCGGGAAGGAGAGGCTGAACAGATTCGCGAGGAGATCTCACCGATGGCGACCCGACCCGATGAGGCGAACGGCTCCGAACATGCGCCCGGCCCCGGCACCTGGCCGAAGATGAACTGGCAGGATCCGCTGCTGTTGGAAGAGGAATTCAGCGAGGAGGAGCGCCTTGTGCGCGATACCGCCCGCGCCTATGCGCAGGACAAGCTGCTGCCGCGGGTGCTGGAGGCGACGAGGAAGGAAATCTTTCATCGTGAGATCATGAACGAGATGGGCGAGCTGGGTCTGCTCGGGCCGACGATCGAAGGCTATGGCTGCGCCGGCGTCTCGTCGGTCGCCTACGGCCTGATCGCCCATGAGATCGAGAAGGTGGACTCGGGCTATCGCTCGGCGATGAGCGTGCAGTCCTCGCTCGTCATGTATCCGATCTGGGCCTATGGCACGGAGGAACAGCGCCAGAAGTATCTGCCGAAGCTTGCCACCGGCGAGATGGTCGGCTGCTTTGGGCTCACCGAACCCGATGCCGGCTCCGATCCCGGATCGATGAAGACGCGTGCGGAAAAGGTGGACGGCGGCTGGCGCCTCAAGGGCACCAAGATGTGGATCACCAATTCCCCGATCGCGGACATTGCGATCGTCTGG
>RFIU01000156.1 GCA_003695555.1 Alphaproteobacteria bacterium | reverse complement strand
GGCAAATACGCATGTTTGGGGAGGCGGGCCGGGATGCCCCCTCGGTGGGCGGCGGGACGGCCAAAACGGGACGCCCGGGAAAACCGGCCGTCGGCCGTATGATCGATGCGGCTGCCTTGCTTGACAGGCCCTGTCAGGACCGCCAGCCGGCCACCGACGGCTGTCAACCGATCACCGATGACCGATCACTGATCACGCGCCAAGGTCTTCGCCTTCCAATGCGCGGCGGATCAGGCGCACGGTATTGTCGATCCCATAGAGGGCCACGAAACCGCCGAAGCGCGGGCCCTGGCTCTGTCCCAGCAGCACCTCGTAGAGCGCTCGGAACCAGTCGCGCAGCGGCTCGAAGCCATGCACCTTGCCGACCTCATAGACGATGTTCTGGATTTCTTCGGCCGGCGTTTCGGGCGAGAGCGCGGTGAGACGCTCGGCAAGATCGGCCAGCGCCTCGCGCTCCTTTTCGGTCGGCACACGAAAGCGCTTGGCGGGCTTCACGAAATCTTCGTAATAGGCAAGCGCATGAACCATCAGCCGATCGAGCTCGGGATAGCGCTCAGGGCTTGCCCCCGGCGCGTATCGCTCGACGAAGCCCCACAGGGTCCGGCGGTCGGGGGCATGCGCGGCGGAAACGAGATTGAGCAGCAGCGCGAACGAGACCGGAAGCTCGACCTCGGGCACGTCGCCGCCATGAATGTGCCAGACCGGATTTTCGAGACGCGCCGGCCAGTCCTGCGTTCGCCAAGCGGCCAGGTGCCGATAGTAATCGTCCACCGCCTTCGGGATGACATCGAAATAGAGGCGCTTGGCGCGCCGCGGCGACTGATACATGAACAGCGAGAGAGATTCGGGGCTGGCATAGCGCAGCCAGTCCTCGATCGAGATGCCGTTGCCCTTCGATTTCGAGATCTTCTCGCCCTTCTCGTCTAGGAACAGCTCGTAGATGAATCCCTCCGGCGGCCGGCCGCCGAGGATCCGGCAGATCCGCGAGGACAGCCGCACCGAGTCGATGAGATCCTTGCCGGCCATCTCGTAATCGACGCCAAGGGCCGCCCAGCGCATCGCCCAGTCCACCCGCCACTGGCACTTCACATGCCCGCCGGTGACCGGCACGGTGAAGAGCTCGCCGTCCTCGTCGCGAAAGGTGACGGTGCCGGCCTTGATGTCGCGATCCTCGAGCGGCACCTGCAGGATGCGCCCGGTCTTCGGGCTGATCGGCAGAAAGGGCGACCAGCTGCGCCGCCGCTCCTCGCCGAGGATCGGCAGCACCACCGCCATCACCTCGTCATAATGGGCGAGGATCGCGCGCAGCGCCGCGTCGAAGCGGCCCGAGGAATAGCATTCGGTCGCCGAGAAGAATTCATAGTCGAAGCCGAAGCGGTCGAGGAACGCCTTGAGCCGGGCATTGTTGTGGGCGCCGAAGCTCTCATGGGTGCCGAAGGGGTCGGGAATGCGGGTCAGCGGCCGGCCGAGATGTTCGGTCAGCATGTCGCGGTTCGGGACATTGTCCGGCACCTTGCGCAGCGCATCCATGTCGTCGGAAAAACAGACGAGACGGGTCGGCCAGCCGGTCAGCGTCTCGAAGGCGTGGCGGACCATGCTGGTGCGCACCACCTCGCCGAAGGTGCCGATGTGCGGCAGGCCCGAGGCGCCATAGCCGGTCTCGAACAGAACGTGGCCTTTCTCCGGCGGCTTTCCGTCGAAACGGCGAAGCAGCTTTCGCGCCTCTTCGAACGGCCAGGCCTTCGCTTCATGGGCTAGCGCGCGCAATTGCCGGGGGTCGATGTTCTCGTCATGGTCGGTCATTTCGTCTCGGCCCTGCTGGTCAGTGGATTTCGGAATAGCCGGTCGCGCGTCGAACGCAAAGGGAAACCGGGGCGTCACCGCCCCGGTCCCTCATTCTCATTCCGGAAGGTCGAACGGGTGTGGGGCGATCAGATATGAATCGCCCGTTTGTGCACGGCGAGCGCCGCCTCCTTGACCGCCTCGGGATGGGTCGGGTGAGCATGGCAGGTCAATGCGATGTCTTCCGAGCTCGCCCCGAATTCCATCGCCAGGGCCGCTTCCGCGATCATCGTGCCGGCCATCGAACTGACGATATGGACGCCGAGCACCCGATCCGTTTCGGCATCGGCGAGGATCTTGACGAAGCCGTCGGTATCCTTGTTGGTCTTGGCCCGCGAATTCGCCATCATCGGGAACATGCCGACCCGGTAGTTGACGCCGGCGTCCTTCAGCTCCTCTTCCGTGCGGCCGACACCGGCGGCCTCGGGCATCGTATAGACGACGGACGGGATCACCTCGTGGTTCACCATGCCCTGCAGGCCGGCGATATTCTCGGCCACCGCGATGCCCTCGTCCTCCGCCTTGTGGGCGAGCATCGGCCCCTCGATCACGTCGCCGATCGCCCAGATGCCGGGGACATCGGTGGCGAAATTCTCGGCGACCGGTATCCGGCCCGCCTTGTCGGTCTTGACCCCGGCCTTTTCGAGCCCGAGGCCCTGCGTGTTCGGCCG
>RFIU01000155.1 GCA_003695555.1 Alphaproteobacteria bacterium | reverse complement strand
GCGTTACGCGCGGCTGCCAGATCGCGTTCATTGGCGGCGAGCACGGCATCCTGATGGCCACGCAGATGGTCGGCGGCATGGCGCAGGGCGGTGCGCTTGGCGGCCTCTGTCGCCTCACGCAGTTCGCTTGAAGCCCGGCGCGCCTGCGCCGCGATGGCGCGCACGCGCTCGCCGATCTCTTCATCGCTCGCCCGGGCGGGCCGCGCATCGTCCATCGTCCTCTCCCGTCCTTCAGTCGTTCGCGCCGGTGCCGAGTTCGTGCATCACCAGATCGTCACGGTGGATCACCGGCCGGTCGAGAGCATAGCCGAGCTGCGCACGAATTTCATCGCCCTTCAAGCCCCGGATGCGCGCCAGTGTCATGGAATCATGGGCGACCAGACCCTGTGCCAGCGGGCGCCCGCCTTCATCGCACACCTGAACCAGCGCACCGATGGGAAATCTGCCCTCGATCGAACAGATGCCGGCGGCCAGCAGGCTCGCGCCGTCGCGCAGGGCCCGGGCTGCGCCCTCGTCGATGGTGAGCGTCCCGTCGAACAGCATCCGCCCCTTCAGCCAGGACTTGCGCCCCTTCACCCGCCGTTCGGGGACAGGGCGAAAGAGCGTGCCGGTGCGCCTTCCCTCAAGCAGATGGGCAAGTGGTGCTTGAACGCGCCCGTCGGTGATGCCGACGGCGACACCGGCGGCGGTGGCGATGCGCGCCGCCTCGATCTTGGTGATCATCCCGCCCGAACCGATGCCGCCCTCGGCCGGCGGGCCGGCGAGACGGACGATCTCCTCATCAAGGCGAGCGACCTCGGGGATAAGTGATGCGTCCGGGATACGGCGCGGATCGCCGCGGTGCAGGCCGTCGATGTCGGAAAGCAGCAGAAGGCCGTCGGCCTCGGCCATCACCGCGACACGCGCCGCCAGCCGGTCATTGTCGCCGAAACGGATTTCCTGGGTTGCCACCGTGTCGTTCTCGTTGACGACCGGGATGACGGCGTGGGCCAGCAGGGTTTCGAGCGTGTTGCGGGCATTGAGATAACGCCGCCGGTCCTCGAGATCGCCGATGGTCAGCAGCATCTGGGCGACGGCATGACCATGTGCGGCGAAGGCGCGCGTATAGGCTTCCGCCAGCCGGATCTGACCGATGGCGGCCGCTGCCTGCCGCTCTTCGAGTCGCAGCCTGTCGCGCACGCCCGCAAGCGCCCCGGCACCGAGGGGAATCGCGCCCGAGGAAACCAGGATCACCTGCCTTCCCTCGGCCCTCAGGTCGGCGATCTCGCCGGCGAGCGCCGCCAGCCAGTCACCGCGAAGTCGTCCGCTTTCGGCATCGACGATGAGCGCAGAGCCGATCTTGACGACGATGCGCCGCCAGCCGCCAAGCGCGGCGCCCAAGGGGGATACGGCTTTTCGGGAAGTGTCCGTCATCCTTCGCGCTCCGCGGAATTCGCGCCGGCGAGCGGGCTCCAGGACGAAGTGCCGGCGTCCTTTCGGCCCCCTGGACAGGCGGCCGATTCGGCATTTTCTTCGCCATGCCGGTGCTCGGCGACCCGCCGGGCGAGTTCGTCCATCAATTCGTCCACTCCCTCGCCGCTTGCCGCCGAGACAAGGCGGACCGGCATGCCGGCGGCCGCTGCGAGCTGCCGTCGGCGCTCTTCGCGCAGCTCGGCGGAAAGTGCGTCACACTTGTTAAGCCCGAGAACCATCGGCTTGTCGGTAAGGCCGGCGCCATAGGCGGTCAGCTCCTCGCGCACCGTCCGCCAGTCGGCGACGACATCCTTGCTCGTCCCATCGACGAGATGCAGGAGCACCCGGCAGCGCTCGACATGCCCGAGAAAACGGTCGCCGAGGCCGTGTCCCTTGCTCGCCCCCTCGATCAGCCCCGGAATGTCGGCAAGCACGAAATCCGCGCTTGCGCTGCTGACGACGCCGAGTGCGGGATGCAGAGTCGTGAAGGGATAGTCGGCGACCTTTGGTCGCGCCCGCGAGACGCGGGCCAGCAGGCTCGACTTGCCGGCATTGGGCAGGCCGACGATGCCGGCGTCCGCCATCAGCTTGAGGCGCAGCACGACGGTCAGTGCCTCACCCGCTTCGCCCGGCGTCGTACGCCGCGGCGCCTGGTTGGTCGCCGACTTGAAATGGGCATTGCCGAGTCCGCCGCGGCCGCCACGCGCGAGCATCACCCGTTCGCCCGGGCGCGTCAGATCGGCGATCAGGAACTCGCGATTCTCGTCCCAGATCTGGGTCCCGACCGGTACCTTGATAACGACGTCGCGGCCGGCTGCACCGGTGCGGTTCTTGCCCATGCCGTGCTGGCCGCGCCCGGCCTTCACATGCGGCCGGTAGCGGAAGTCGATGAGGGTGTTGAGCGCGGGGTCGGCCTCGGCATGGACATGGCCGCCGCGCCCGCCGTCGCCGCCGTCGGGGCCGCCGAACTCGATGAACTTCTCGCGACGAAACGACAGACAGCCGGCGCCACCGGCGCCCGCCTCGATCTCTACCTTCGCTTCATCGACGAACCGCATGGCCCGAATTCCCTGCTCGTTTTTCCGCCTTTCCTGCCGCCGGTCATTCTTGCGGCCTTCCCGTCAAGATGGGAAGCGCGCAGCACGAAAAAAGGGGATGGCGCACCATCCCCTTGTCCCGTTCGGCATGTTCTGTGTACGCGGCCGTCCGTGCGTTTTCGCCTTGTCGGACGGTGACGTCCTGCCGCTGAGCGGTGCCGGGTTCAGCTCTGACCCGGTTCTTCCGGCACGACATGGACCGTCGTGCGCTCGCGCGTCTTGTGAAAAACCACCTTGCCTTCGACAAGCGCGAAGATGGTGTAGTCGCGCCCCAGTCCTACCCCCTTGCCGGGATGCCACTTGGTGCCGCGCTGGCGGACGATGATGTTGCCCGGGACGACATGCTCGCCGCCGAACTTCTTGATCCCCAGTCGCTTGCCGATCGTGTCGCGGCCATTGCGCGAGGAGCCGCCTGCTTTCTTGTGTGCCATCGTTCGGGTGTCCCTGCTGCTCTACTGCCCCAGCCGTTACTTCGTATCCGTCGTCTTCCCGGGCGCGGCCTTCTTTGCCGCCGGCTTCTTCTCGTCGCCGGCCTTTTTCGCCGGCGCCTTCTTTGCCGCCGCTTTCTTCGGCGCCGGCTTCTTGTCGGCTGTCGCCTTCTTTGCTGCCGGCTTCTTCTCGTCGCTGGCCTTCTTCGCCGGCGCCTTCTTTGCTGCCGGTTTCTCGTCCGTTCCGGCAGCGGCGGCCTTCTTCGCGCCCGTCTTCTTCGGTGCGCCGATCTCGATCACCTTGAGGACCGTCAGCTGCTGGCGATGGCCCTTCTTGCGGCGATAATTGTGGCGGCGCTTCTTCTTGAAGACGATGATCTTCCTGGCGCGCGCCTGCTCAAGGATTTCGGCGGTCACCACGGTGCCATCGACCAGCGGCGATCCCGCCGTCACCTTCTCGCCGTCACCGACAAGAAGCACCTGGTCAAGTGTGATGGTCTCGCCCGCTTCGCCCTCAATGCGCTCGACCTTCAGAATATCGCCGGGGGCCACGCGGTACTGCTTGCCGCCCGTCTTGACGACTGCGAACATCGCTCTTCCTTTTCCGTCTTCTGCGCCGCGCCGAAAGCCGGGGGACCGGCCCGATCCCTCTTGCCCCCATGGCGCGGATCCTGCGCCGGGCGGCTTGCGCTGGCTCTTGTTAATGATCAGGATGCGGATATTTCCGCTGCCTGACAAGCGGCGAACCACCCAATGGGCCCGCCTGAATCGAGGGCGCAGCCTTAGCCACGCCCTGCCGCCTTGTCAAGGCCGGAAACCAAGGGCCGCCATGCGGCGTTAGCCTGAAAGGGAAGGGCGGAAAAACAGCTGGGAGATTACCGCAATGGAATTCATCCGACGCTTCTGGGAAAGCCGGGGAAGCGAGCATGGCACCGCCCCTTCCGCCTCATGGGAGGATACGGGATGCATCGCCCTTGAGATCGAGACGCTGGCCGACATTCTGCCGCACCGTGCCCGGCTGCTTGATGTCGGTTGCGCCAATGGCCATGCCACCTTCGAGATCGCGCCGAAGGTCGAGGCGGCCGAGGTCGTCGGGGTCGATTATTCGGAAAAGATGATCGAGGCGGCCCGCCGGCGTCTCATCGAAGAACGGCGGGTGAAGGAGGAGCGCCTTTCCGGCGGTGATGAAACGCCTGCGATCCCGATGCGCTTCGAGGTCGCCGACGTCCGCAACCTGCCCTTCGACGATCACGTCTTCGATGCCGTCTATGGCACCCGTGTGCTGATCAATCTGCCGACCTGGGAAGAGCAGCAGGGTGCGATCGAACAGATGCTGCGGGTCTGCCGTCCGGGTGGGCGTGTCGTGCTGATGGAAGCTTTCTACGAACCGCTGGCGCGCCTCAATGCGGCCCGGCTCGTTGCCGGTCTGGCGCCGCTCGCCGAGCACGACTTCAACCGTTATCTGAAGGAGGACAGGCTCTCTTCCTGGCTGAAGGCGAAAGGACTGTCTTTCAGCGTCCGGCCGTTCAGCGGGCTTTATTATGTCGGTACCCGACTGTTGCGCGAGCTGGTTTCCGGTGAGCCGATCGAAGGCTACCGCAGTCCGCTGCACGACGCCTTCCTGGATGTCGAGCAGCGCTATGACGTCGCTCCCTTCTCGGTCCAGCAGGCCGTCACCATCGAACGGAGTTGACGTTGCACCTTCCGCCGTTCGGTCAAGACCGGCGGTGGCGACGATGACGGGCGGGACGGTTGCCGCCACCCGCCCCTTCGCGGGCGAACAGCTGGGCGGGGCGCGACAGGCGTTCCTTGCCCAGTTCCTCCATCAGCCCGGCCATGCTTGCCCGCCGATCGGAGATTTCCGCCCATCGTCGCGCGGCCTGCGCCCGTGCCTCGGCCAGGGCGGTCGCGTCCGTGCTCCAGCGCGTGAGGCGTGCGACATAATCGTCCTCGGTGGCCACCGTGAACGCCTCACCGGCGGCAAAGGCACCGTCTCCTTGCGTGAAGCTGATCACCGGCAGGCCGCAGCCGAGTGCGTGCGCCACCGAACTGCCGCCGCCGGCGCGTGCCGGATTGAGATAGAGGTGGCAGCGCTTGAGCACCGCGACGACATCGCGCTGGAAACCGAGAGCGGTGGCCCGCTCGGCGAGCAGCGGATGGCCGGCCGCAAGTTCTTCGAAGCGGTCGAACGGGCCGACGAAGACGAGATGCAATCGTGGTGCAGCCTCCAGACAGGCGAGCAGCAGGCGCAGATTGTCGCCCGATATCTCACGGTCGAGGCGATTGCCGACGATGACGCCGAGCAGGGAGTCTTCCGGCAGTCGTGTCCGCTCTCCCGGCACCTCGCCGCCGCTTTCGGGCAACCGATAGGCATAGCGGAAGGCAAGGAAGCGTTCGGGGGCGAGATCGAGTTCTTCACGCATCGCCGTGTCCCCCAGCCCATCGACATGTTCCGCGCCGATGGTTGCAATGAATGTCGCTTCGCTGACCGGCGGGCGGACGGCGAGAGGCAGGGTGACGGTGGTGGTGATCCGGCCCGCAAGATCGGCGGCGATGCCATTTCCGCCGATGCCGATCACGACAAGCGGTCGTCGGCTCGCGACATGGCGCAGGAAGCGGGAAAGCCCTTTCGCATGCGGCATCGCGCCCTCGATCTGCCAGCAGTCGAATTCGGCGCCTTCGAAGGAAATCCGCCGCCGGCCGTCCAGCCGTGCCACATGATTGGCAAGGAAAGGCTCGGGGAAGGCCATCGGCAGCTCGCGGGGCATTTCCGGGCTGATGACGATCTCGACCTCGAAATCGAGCTCGCGCAGGCATCGGGCGTAATCGAGCAGGTCGCGCGTCGGTGCGTGCCCGGCATTGACGAACTGCTGTGAAACCAGCATCAGGCGCCGGCGTTCGCGCCGCTCGGGCGGCAGCCAGCGACACTTCATGTTGATCCGCCTGTTCCAGCGCATGACCCGTGCGCGGTGGAAGCGGCGCAAGCGCGGCTCTTGGACGAGATCGAACGCCTGAGGAAAGAGAAAGGCGAGGCGGACCATCTGCCAATGCAGGAAATTCTCCTCCTCGGCCGACCACTCGCCCGCTTCGATCGCCGCCCACAGCCTGTCCAGCGCCGCCCGAGCCCCTGAATGTCTGAAGGCGAGAGCAGCGAGCACGACCTCGCCGGCGGGATCGCTGCCGCGCAGCGGGGCGAGGATCTCGTCGACCAGCGCAAGGCGGGCATCCTCATGCAACGGGTCCATCGCCGCCGACAGTTCGACCAGCGCACGCTGAACGGATTCCGGCGAGACAAATGTGCCGTCCGCCAGATCACCGGCAAGACCGGCAAGACGCATGCGTGCCGCATCCAGCGGCATTGCCGCCCCTGCCAATGGGCCTGCCATCGCGCCGAGCGCCATCATGGGATCCTCTGCGGGTTGTTGCGCTTCCTGTTCACAGCAGCCGTCCCTCGAGCGACACTTCACGGACAAGCCGTTCGGCATCGAGCAGCGCCTGATACCAGCGCACCGTATGGGTCTGCGGCTCTTCGTCCACCTCGCCTCGTTTCAGGGCCTCATAGACTTCGCGCACCCCGTCGGCGGGTGAGAATTCGGCGGTGAATCCGAGATGCTCGCGAGCCTTCGAGAAGTCCACCCGGTAGTTGCGGCGGTCGGGATCGTCGGGGGCCATCGCCACCTCGACCATGAAAGGCAGGTTTTCCCTCACGATATAGGCGAGCGGGCGGATCTGAAGATTGCCATGGCCGATATTGAAGACCTCGCCGGAAACCTCTCCCGCCGGTGCCTCGAGCGCCAGCAGCGCGGCGCGTGCGACATCGCGGACATGCACGAAGGGCCGCCATTGGCGGCCGCCGCCCATGACGATGATGCGGCTCTCTCGCACCGCATTGAGCGTCATCAGATTGACCGCCAGATCGAAGCGCATTCGCGGCGAGACGCCGAAGACGGTGGCATTTCGAAAGGCGAGCGGTACGAAGCCGTCGCCGGCGAGCGGCAGGATCGCTTCTTCCGCCAGCCGGTTGCACTGCGCATAGGTGGTCAGCGGACCGACCTCCGCCGTTTCATCGACGGTGCTTTCACCGGTATCTCCATAGACCGAGCAAGAGCTCATCAGCAGATAGCGTTCGACGCCGGCCCGTTTCGCCATCTTCGCCAGTCGTCGGCGGGCCTCGTAATTGATCGCTCGGGTCAGCGCCGGGTCGAGCTCGCCGGCCGGGTCGTTGGACAGCGCCGCCATGTCGATGACGGCGTCGATGCCCTCGAGATGGGCGGCCGCGATGTTCCGGACGTCGGCGCGCACCGGCGTGAAG
>RFIU01000154.1 GCA_003695555.1 Alphaproteobacteria bacterium | reverse complement strand
TTTCGGTGCCGATCGAGAATCCGACCAGACCTGCGGCCGTAGCACTTGCCGAACCGGCGGACGATCCAGACGAGCCTTCGCGCGGATTCCACGGATTGCGGGTGCGTCCGCCGAACCAGATGTCGCCATAGGCGATTGCACCATCCGTCGTCTTGCCGAGCAGGACTGCGCCGGCAGCATTCAGCTTCTCGACCACCGCTGCGTCGCGCCGGGCGATGCGGTCCTTATAGGGCATGGCGCCCCAGGTGGTACGGATGCCGGCGGTGTCGATCAGGTCCTTCAGGCCGTAGGGGATGCCGTGCAGTGGCCCGCGCAACCGGCCCTTGGCGATTTCCTCGTCGCGTTCAGCCGCCTGTCGGCGGGCGAGGTCAGCGGTCACCGTGATGAAGGCGAGCAGCAGCGGATCGTAGCGTTCGATCCGTCTCAGATAGAGCTCGGTCAATTCGCGTGAGGAGATCTGTTTCGTGCGCAGCCAGTGGCCGAGATCGGCAAGCGAGGCGAAGGCGATGTCCTCTTCGCCCGTCGGAAGCTTGCGGTGGTCCGCCTTCAGGCCGTGCACGCCACGATTTTTCTGAGGCAGATAGGTGTGCCCGGGCAGGCGCGCATCGAAAACGGTCGCCGGTGCCAGACCGTTTTCGAGATCGAGACTGCGCAGCGCCCGGATCGCGCCAAGATTGCTCTCGATCGTGTCGGCGATCTGCTCGGCTTCTCGCTCGTCGAGGTCGAGGTCAATGATCTCGCCACAGCGACGGATATCCGCCGCACCAGGCGGGGTCGGCTTCGTTTGCGGCGTCTCATTATTCGTCTCGGGCGTCTGTTGTTCTGCCGCCATGGCCGGTGCCAGCGCGAAGGGGGCGGCAGCGAGCGCCGAGACCGCCCCGATCAGGACGCCGCGCCGGCTCGGTGCCATGACTGCCAGCGCGGCCGTCGCTTGCGTGAGCATGGGGGGCGTCCCTGCGGACGTTCGTCTCCCCTCGGTGTTCAGCGCGACCGCATTTTGCGCGGTCGCACGATCGCAAGGCTCCTTCCCATGCTCAGCATCAGGCTCGGCCCCTGTACGCTTCGACATGATTCGCCCTTCCCTTTTTCGCGTTCCAGCTGCAACTCCTGAAGCAATCTCGAAGATGCACGTATCGGAAGTTCCATCCCGATGGCAGCTTGAGGCGTCCGCGCGAAGGGCGCAACTAAACGAAGGGTCGGTATTCGCCGTGTATTCTTGAGGCCTCAACGGAGCCATTGTTTCCCGATATGCGGGCGAACGAGATCTTATCTGAAACTAGGGTGGAGCCGGTTGCAGCCAAGTATGTGCTTCTTCCGCGAGGGGGGTGTCAGCATGGTAATATCCGCGACGGAAGTTTCTTCGTATTTCCGTATCGTCTCACAGGCACTCACGAGAATGTGAATAGACTAAATTGGTATACACGCACAGTATGGTTGTGCTGCGCTTTACCGCGAGGATTGCCCGGGGCAGCTGATCCCGTAAGGGATGCCCGCTTGTGCCCTTCGTATCGGCTGGAAGCGGGGAGGGGCGGCAAGAAGCTACGGCAATCGGCCGAAGCATGAGGCAGGAGGAGAGAAACGATGAAACAGGATAAACATGTTCTGGCGCGCGAGCTTTCGCGTCCTCTCGACAACAGGGAAATCGAGCAGGTGGCAGGTGGCTGCTATAATGGAGTGGTGACGGACCTCGACCTGCAGGGCAACCCGATCTGCGATCCGGGGCTTCACGACATTCCTTGAGGCTGATCGGCGGCGGGGTTCCCCCGCCGTCATTCGCAATGCCTGGTGGAGATCAGCGTCTGCCCGGAAGGGCACGAGAGGCTGCAGGAATCGGCACTGCCGGGTCGGATTCTGATTGTTTTGGGTGGCCTGACTGGCCTTGCTTCGTCCTTCAGGGACGCAATCGATCAGGCACAGGGAAAGTGCGTGTTGCGATGAGGGGGGCGATTTTCGCTGTTCGAGAAGAGGAGGAGATTATTTCCCCTACCGTTCGATAGGGCTTTTGTTCAGACGGGATGGCTGAACGTGCATGGCGCAGTTCCTCAGACTTTGCGGCCATCCTTGCTGCAGAAAGACAGAACCGATCATGAAGAGCGATGGCCGGATCGTCAGGCGTGGAGAAGATGCCGGCGGCGCCTGCCCCGCAATGAGCAGCGGGGAGAGTGCGACCGCGCGTAATCGCCTGTCCGGTTCCGACGGTGTCGTCGTCATCGTTTCGACACCGGAAGACCCGCACGCGGCGACGGTGGCGAATGCGCTGAGCGCGCTCGGGCATGCACCCGTCTGGCTTTCGCAGGGCGATATTCCGGGCCGTGCCGGTCACGCCTTTCTGTTCGAGGAAAAGGATCCGGAGCGCGGCGCGCCGGTCGGCATCGGCAATGCGGAGGCGCCGGCGGCCATCGGTCAACGCTTCGGCTATCCCAGATGGGTCTGGCGCATGGGCGATCGCGACGTGCTGGCCGGTCGTCGCGTGCGCAGCATCTGGCTGCGGCGTCTCACCCCGGTCGGCACGCCCGACGTGCATCCCGAGGATGCCGAGTTTGCGAAGCGCGAGATCGAGGTCTTCCTTGGCAATTTCTGGCAGGTCGTGGGGCGAGGCGCCTTCTGGGTCAATCCGCCCGAGGCCTTCCGGCGTGGCGAGCGCAAGGCGCTGCAACTGCGCGAAGCATCGGCGGCGGGTCTGGCGATCCCGGCGACGCTGATCGGCAACGAACCGGCGGCAATCCGTGCCTTTGTTCGCCGACATGCCGGTCAGGACGGAGTCGTTTATAAGGCTTTCCTTCCCTATGGCTGGGACGGCAAGGACGGCCGGCGGCACGTTATCCCGACGACCCCGATCGGGCCGGATGATCTGCCCGACAATGACATGCTGCGGGCGGTGCCCGGGATCTATCAGCAGCGCATCGCGAAGCGGCATGAGGTGCGCTTGACGATGTTCGGGGATTTTCCCGTCGCGGTCCGGATACCCGTCGAGGCGACGGTGCGGAACGGCGAACTCGACTGGCGTACCGTGCCGCTCGGTGATCTCGCGCTCGAACCCTGCAAGGTGCCGGAGGGTGTCCTTTCCCGTGTGCGGAACTTCATGCGTCGCCTCGATCTCGCCTTCGGCTGCTTCGATTTCATCGTCACGCCGGCCGGCGAATGGGTCTTTCTGGAAGTCAATCAGATGGGGCAGTTCCTCTGGGTAGAGGCCCGCAATCCCGACATTCCGATGCTCGCCCATTTCTGCGCCTATCTGCTCGCGGCCCGACGGGACTTCTCCGGGGCTTCGCCTGAAATCATCGAACGCATCCGCTTTCGCGACCATGTGCCTGCGAACGCGGCGGAAACCGAAAGGCAGGCGGTGACATGAAGATTCTGATCGCGACGATCCCTGCTGATGTCCATGCCCGGGCGGTCCGCCGAGGGCTGGAAAGAATGGGCCATGACGTGGTTCTCTGGTACA
>RFIU01000153.1 GCA_003695555.1 Alphaproteobacteria bacterium | reverse complement strand
GGCCCCGTACCTCGCCCGATCATGGTACCGCACTTGATCTCGCCGGGACCGGCAGAGCCTCAGCTGAGAGTCTGCTTGCCGCGATCGACACAGCCGCACGGATGTCTGCGACGCGTTCGCGCGCCACGGCCCGGGGAGCCAGACGATGAGCCGTAGCCGCCGACCCGGTTCCGGCAGGAGTGTGAGACGCTCCGCTTCCCTGCGTCGTCCTGCACAATCGGTGGATTATCACAAGGAAACGGCCGCACCGGCGATTGCCGCGGATGGCCTGCCGCCGTTGCGCGAAGTGATCCGACGGCATGGTCTGCGTGCCGATAAGCGGCTGGGCCAGAATTTTCTGATGGATCTCAATCTGACCCGCAGGATCGCTCGCGCCGCCGGGCCGTTCGACGATATTGACCTCGTTCTCGAGATCGGCCCCGGCCCTGGCGGGCTGACCCGTGCACTGCTGATGGAAGGCGCGCCGAAAGTCGTGGCGATCGAACGGGATGAACGCCCTCTCGCCGCCCTTCAGGAAATCGCGGCCCACTATCCGGGCCGTCTGGAGGTCATTCATGGAGACGCACTGACCTTCGATGCGATCTCGGCCTTTGCCGGCCGTCGCGTGCGGGTGGCCGCCAATCTTCCCTACAATATCGGCACCCGCCTGCTGGTTCGCTGGCTGACGGACGGACCCTGGCCACCCTGGTGGCGAAGTCTGACCCTGATGTTCCAGCAGGAGGTGGCCGAGCGGATCACCGCCCGACCCGGTGATGCGGCCTATGGTTCGCTGTCGGTGCTCACCCGCTGGCGGACGGATGCGCGGATTCTTTTCCGGCTGCCCGCCCACGCCTTCACGCCTTCTCCAAAGGTCGCTTCCGCGCTCGTGCGGATCGAACCCCGCACAGCGGTGGAGCCGGAGATTTCTTGCGAGGATCTGGAATCCGTCCTGCGCCCGGCCTTTGCGCAACGCAGAAAGATGCTGCGCCGGACGCTCGCCTCGATCAGCGATGATCCGCAGGCGTTGTTGCGCGCTGCCGGCATCGCTCCGACCGCCCGTGCTGAAGAACTTGACGTAGAGGATTTCGCCCGACTCGCTCTATTGCGCTCGCGGGCGTAGAAACATTGACTTTTCGCGACTTTTGGGCAAATGGTGCGCTGCGTTTTTTCTGGCTCGGCGCAGTTTCCTTCCCGATGGAGCCGGACCCGTGATCCGTCCGGGTGACATGAAAAAATAGGATCCCGATGAGCTTCGAACACCTCGGTCTGTCCGATCCCCTGCTCGATGCCGTGCGCGAACTCGGCTATGAGGAGCCGACCCCGATCCAGCGTCAGGCGATCCCCAGCATTCTTCAGGGACGTGACCTGATCGGCATCGCCCAGACCGGTACCGGCAAGACGGCCGCCTTCGTCCTGCCGATGATCGATATTCTCTCAAGCGGCCGGGCACGGGCCCGGATGCCGCGCTCGCTGATCCTGGAACCGACTCGCGAACTCGCCGCTCAAGTGGCGGAGAATTTTGAGCGCTATGGCAAGAACCACAAACTGTCGATGGCTCTGTTGATTGGCGGCGTCTCTTTTGCCGATCAGGAAGCCAAGCTCTCACGCGGGGTTGACGTGCTGATCGCCACTCCCGGACGCCTGCTTGACCATTTCGAGCGAGGCAAGCTGCTGCTGACCGGCGTCCAGATTCTCGTCGTGGACGAATGCGACCGAATGCTCGACATGGGTTTCATCCCCGACGTCGAACGGATCTGCAGCCTGATGCCGCAACGTCATCAGACGCTGTTCTTCTCGGCCACCCTTTCGCCGGAAATCAAGCGACTGACCGATCGTTTTCTCGACGATCCCAAGCTGGTCGAGGTGGCACCACCGTCCTCTACGGCCGAGACGGTCGAGCAGTCGATCCTCGTCGTCAGCGAACGCGACAAGACCAAGGCTCTGCGGCGCTTGCTGGAAAGCGAAGACGTCGATAATGCGATCGTCTTCTGCAATCGAAAGGTCGATGTGCGTACCGTCTATCTGAGCCTGAAACGGGCACATTTTCCGGTCGGGCAGCTGCATGGCGACATGAGCCAGCCCGACCGCATGGCGACCCTGCAGGCATTTCGCGACGGCGAGATCAAGATTCTCGTCGCCTCCGACGTCGCGGCGCGCGGTCTTGACATATCCAGCGTCAGCCATGTCTTCAATTTCGACGTGCCCCAGAACTCTGAGGACTATGTCCATCGCATCGGTCGCACTGGCCGTGCCGGTCGGAAAGGAACCGCGATCACCCTCGCCACCCCGGAAGACGCCCGCTATGTCGCCCAGATCGAGGAACTGATCGGAAAACATCTCGAAGAACGCACGCTTGACGGTCTGCCGGCTCGTACCCTCGACCGTGAAGATGGCGAAAGTTCGCAGACCGGCAGCGGCCGCGTGCGTCGAGGGCGGGAAGGAGGCACAAGGCGTCGTCAAAAGTCCGAGCGCAGCGTTCCTCGTCATGAGAAAGGCGCCGAGCCGCCGGCGACCGATCAGGCGGCCGCATCCGATGCCCCGCCCGGTGAAGCCTTGAAAGAAAGCGTCGCCGACAGCGAACAAAGGGAAGACGAACGACCCCGCCGCCGCCGCCGCCGAGGAGGCCGCCGCCGGCGGGAACGTCGGCCGGAGACGGGGTCATCCGAGCGCGAACAGGCGGCAACGGCCTCGTCATCGCGCGAGGAGAATCTCAACGAACGGCGCGAGGACCGGCCAGGACGACAAGAACGATCAGCTGCCCCCCGCTCGCGGGAGGGAAGGGGCAACCGGGGACGTCGTGAGCGTGGCGGTGCGACGTCGCGACAGTCGCATCGCGATGAAGAACCACGTCATGACGAGAAGGACACGAAACCGGCAAAACTCGGCGAGACATCCCCGATCCCGGCCTTTCTCCAGCGGCCCGCACGGCCGAAACGACGGCCCAAGAAATCGGATTGAGCGCAGCACCTCCGGTGCGTGACGGCATGGCATACATGCGCCGAAACGGTAGCCCAATTACTCGGATTGAGCGCATCCGGCAGTGCTCACGATTCTTCACAATCCCGTGATCCTTCTCTCTTCATGCTTGTGTATGACTCGTAAGCTGCCTAGACTGAATTCTTCAGGTGGCAAGCTCTAATGCTGACGCCAGCGACTTTTCTTGAACTTTGCCGAGCATGAGAGGGGCAATGATCTCGCGCATCCACCATCACCAGCTTCTCATCCGTCGTCATCATGTCCGCAGACGGTACCCTTCCCACATTCTCTCTGCTCTTGGCGGTGCGATGGTTGCTCTTTTGACGGTGACAGCTTCCCTGGCCGCGTCTGCATTGCCGCAATCATCACAACACACGGACGCAGAATCCGGCAAAGGGGAAAGGCCACAAACGGAAGGTCCGCTTCAGGTTCCGGTCTACCCCCGCAATTTCCAACAACATTTCCTTCGCTATGAGGCGTATCGCAGCGAAAACCCTGCCGGGAAAAGAGATCCGGTGGTCGAAACGCGGTTGGCTATCGAAGTGGGACGAGATCTATTTTCGGCCGGCGATCTTGAAATGTCCCGCGATTTTCTGATCGATGCGCTGAAAAATCTTCCCGAAACCGACGAGCCGCTCGCTGGTTCGGTTGCCCGCGCTGAGCTTCATCATGCCCTGGCCCGCGTCGCCGAGGCGCAAGGGGACTGGATCGGTCGACTCCGCAATCTTCTCTCGGCCGAGCATGAGCTGCGTCGTGTGCTGCCTGCCGATCATCCACTGGTTCTGGTCGCCCGCTCTCGCTCGGCGCAGGCGGAGATGGAAAAGGGTTACAGCGATAGCAAGGCGGACTACATACGATCGTCGAAACGGCGGCTGCAACAGATCGTTCGTGACAGTCGCAAACGCCTGGGCCGGGACAATCCGATCGCGATGAAGGCCGAGCTCGCCATAGCGGTTGCAAACGCGGCGCTCGGTTATACTGAAAAAGCCATCCACAAAATCGATGGAATCATCGCGCGGCTACGCGAGCTTGATGACAAATACGGAAAAAGCCGAGACGTGATGCTGGCGGCTGCCATGGTCACCAAGGCTCGCCTGCTCAACATAATGGGACGGGCCGATGAGGCGAAGGCCCTCTCGCAAGAAGCGGCGAAGATCGGAGAGAACCTGACCGATCGTCCGGTGCGCACCATCGTATACACTCCCGAGGCCTATGCATCCGGCCGGACGGAGGGACAGCCCCGACGCCGCTTTGCCGCCCCATCTTCCGGCGCCGGCAGCATGACGATCAGCAATGGAGCTTTTGCCTTGAACGATCTCGGCCTGCGCACTTCCCAAGGTTTTTCGGCCAAAGACTTCACTTCCCAACTGTCCGGAAGCTGGGTGGAGATCAGCCTGTGCGTCGCATCCGACGGATCAGCGCATGATGTACAGATGGTCCGCTATGACGGCTCGAAACGATGGGCCGAAAATGCCGTCAAGGTCGCCGCTCATTATCGCTATCTGCCGCCCAGATCACTCGCGCAGGACGATTGCCTTCCTCAAATGTTGCGACTGACGGTCGTTTCACAGGCAAGCACCCGTGCCACTGGCTCTCACCTGCAACAGCGAGAACAGAACATACTTATCCGTTCCTTCGATCTGCTCGGTCATGACCTGCTCAATGCCGGCTATCTTGCCGCCACTGCCCGTGTTCCAGACGATGAGGAAAGAAGTGGGCAAGGAAAGGACTGACGATTCTTGGCCATCTTCGCTCCTGAGCCGGTATCTGCCGTTTCGCCCCCTTCAAAACGGCCGCTTTTCCTGCTCTGCGCCTGTCGCTAGTCTTGCCGATCGTGGTATCCCGGTCGCAGGAGATGCGGCAAAGAACAAGGGCAGGAAGGGAACGCAATGTCCGAGACACCTCCGGTGCGTCATGAGCGAGATGGAGACTGCCTGATCCTTACCTTTAACAGGCCGGATCGTCTGAATGCGCTGTCCTCCAAGATGCTCGCCGCTCTGAAAGGCGAACTGGATCTGGCGGCGGATCCGGATGCGGGTGTGCGCGCCCTGATCCTGACGGGGGCGGGCCGTGGATTTTCTTCCGGTGCGGATCTGGCGGAAAATCCTGCCGGTGGACCGATCGATCTCGCGACCACACTGCGCGAACGCTATGCGCCGGTGATCGAGCGACTCGTCTCACTGCCCTTTCCCGTCGTTGCGGCGGTCAATGGTGCTGCGGCGGGAGCGGGGATGAGTCTGGCGCTCGCCTGCGACTTCATCATTGCATCAAGATCCGCCTACTTCCTGCAGGCATTCATCAATATCGGTCTGGTCCCCGATGCCGGCTCGACCTGGTTTCTTCCCCGCCTCGTCGGGCCGCAGCGGGCGCGCCGGCTGATGATGCTGGGGGAACGTCTGGAAGCCGAGCGGGCATGGGAATGGGGGCTGGTCCACGAGGTGGTCGCTGATCAGGAGCTGATGACCCGCGCGCGCGCCTTTGCCGGCGAGCTCGCCGAAGGACCGACGCGCGCGCTGGCGGGCATTCGCACCCTGCTCCGCCAGAGTCTCGATTCGGACCTGCCCGCTCAGCTGGAGCATGAAGCCGTCATTCAGGGGCTGATGGGTCGCACGAGCGACTTCCTCGAAGGCGTCTCCGCCTTTCTGCAGAAACGGCCGGCTCGTTTTCGAGGGAAATGAGAGCGAGCAAGGTTTGGGGCCGTTGCTCTGCAATCTCATGGAGAAAATTCTCCTGGAGCAGAATAAGTTAGAGCAGGAAGAAAGCCATCAGCCCTAGCGCCGCGATCGTCAGGCCGGAAAGCCAGATGCTGGCTTTCAGAAAACCCTGGTAGGTCGCCTGCTTGTCACGAATGTCCACGCGTCCTTCTCCTCTTGGCAATGATGGATGGATGAGCGAGATCGTCGCCGGCCTTCTAGGAAAAGCCATCAGTGATCGCAAGCCCCCGGCTGTCCTCGCCGGTGGTGGGGCCAGCGTTTCCGGCTGGATGCGGCACGAGAAGTTTTTCACGCTGTTATCCACATGTGGATAATTCAGCGGGGAGAAGACGGCAGCGGACGGGATCCGAACGATTCGCTCCCTCGCCCCATGTGGTCGGAAGTGATAAACGGTATGAGGTGCGGCCCTTCCTTTCGATGGCACGGAGGGCGGACGGAGAAGATGACCGCATCGACGGTTTCAACAGGTGATGAACGGAAGCGGGAAGGACCGGCAGACGGATGACCGATGACGTGCTCGTAATGCCGAAGGGTCGCAACGATTGGGAATACCGTGAACTTCCCCACAATCTGGAAGTCGAACAGGCCCTGCTCGGCGCCATGCTGATCGACAATGAGGTGGCGGAAAGGGTCCGGGAATACCTGGAGCCGCGGCACTTCTTCGAACCCGTCCATGGCCGCATCTACGAGGCGATCTTGAGGCTGATCGACCGGGATCAGCGGGCCACGCCGATCAAGCTGAAGCCCTTCTTCGATTCCGACGAAGCGCTTGCCGATGTCGGCGGCGGGGCCTATCTCGGGCGTCTTGCCACCAGCGCAGCGACGATCGTCGATGCCCATGATTACGGCCGGACGATTCGCGATCTCGCCCTCCGGCGCGAACTCATCCGTATCGGTGAGGACATGGTGCTGACCGCCTATGAAGCGGATATCGACCACAGCGGTGCCGAACAGCTCGAAGAAGCCGAATCGCGGCTGTTCGACCTCGCCCAGACGGGCAGCGCGGATGGCGGGGCCAAATCGTTCCGTCATGCGCTGCACGAAGCCCTGGCATCCGCGGAAGCCGCCTATCGGGATCCCGACCGTATATCCGGCATCACTACCGGCCTGAAAAGCCTGAACGAGAAGATCGGCGGCCTGCACAAGACCGACCTCGTCATTCTTGCCGGCAGACCGGCGATGGGAAAGACGGCGCTCGCTACCAATATCGCCTATGCGGCAGCCAAGCGCTGGCATGACGATCTCGTTGCCGGTCACGACATGGCGCGCTCGCGCGGGTGTCCGGTCGCCTTCTTTTCGCTCGAGATGTCCGCAGACCAGCTTGCCGCGCGCATCGTTTCGGAGCGCGCCGGCATCAAGTCGGAGGAAATGCGCCGTGGCCGCCTGACCCAGGCCCAGTTCGAGGACCTGACCCGCGCCGTCCACGAGATCGAGGAACTGCCCCTT
>RFIU01000152.1 GCA_003695555.1 Alphaproteobacteria bacterium | reverse complement strand
GGAACCGAAGAATGGCCTGTGCCTGCCGAAGGTGGGCCACGTGAAGCACGGCGAGCAGACCGTGGATCTGACCGAGGCCGACCTGAAGGGCTGCGAGGGCGTGAAGATCGTCAAGGCCCAGGGCGGCGGCAAGGGCGCGGCCTGAGTTGAGGGAAGGAAGGCGGGCCGCACGGCCCGCCGTTTTCGGGGCGAGGCATGGCATACGCGAGCTATCAGGATCTGATCGAGGCCTTTGACGAGCAGCTCATCATCCAGATGAGCGATGACAACGGCGATGGCGTGGCCGATGCCGCCGTGATCGATCAGGCCATCGCCTCGGCCGATGCCGAGATTGACGCCTCGATCGGCACGCGCTTCGCCGTGCCGCTGAATCCGGTGCCGAGGCTTGCGGTGCGCTTTTCCTGCGCGCTGGCCGTGGCCTGGCTCTACACCCGTCGCGGCGTGGACAAGCCGGCCTCGGTGCTCGATGCCGAGCGCGCCGCGCGCGACATGCTCAAGCGCATCGCGGCCGGGCAGGCCACCTGGGGCGAGCCGGTTGCGGCCGCGCCCGACACGTCCGAACTGGACGTGCGCACGTCGAGCGCCACCCGCGTCTTCGATCGCGGGCGTCTGACGGGGTTCTGAGATGCGGCTGGCGCCGATCGTCGATCGCATCCGCGCGAACGCGCCGGCGCTGAAACATGTGGGCGGCGGCGCGAATCTCGCGGCATTGTCCTCCGCGCCATCGCGCACGCCGGCGGCCTTCGTCGTGCCGGTGCGGGAATCGGCCTCGGCGAACACCTCGGCGACGATGGATGTGGCTCAGCGTATCACACGCCGCTTCGGCATCATAATCGTCGTGCGCAACGCCTCGGACGCCCGGGGCGAGGCGGCGCTGGATGGAGGCCTGGCCGCCGCGCGCGCCGAGGTGGACGCGGCGATTGTCGGCTGGGCGCCCGAGGCGGATGCCGGGCTCGTCACCCGCGCCAGCGGGCGGCTGCTGTCGTTCGCGGCCGGCGCGCTGTGGTGGCAGGACGAATACGAATACGAGACATGGAGGAGCGCATGAAGGGCGGAGCCTACGAGAAGAACCCGAAGACCGGAAAACTGAAGATCGTCGAGCGCACGCGCGACGACGTGGCCGAGGGCAAGACGCCGGCGGCGAACGCAGGCGACAAGGTGAAGGAGAAGTCCCATGATTCGTGAAAAGCTGAAGGTCATCGCGGCCAAGATCGAAACGAACTACGCGGTGGATCCGGTGCCGAACCCGGCCACCGACGCGATGCTGGTGGAGAACCTGAGCCTCACGCCGCTGGAGGCGAACGAGATCGTCCCCGATGGCGTCGTGCGATCCAGCTTCGGCGCGGAGCTGGCTATCGCGCTGACCGGCAAGCAGGTCAAGATTGAATTCGACGTGCCGTACCAGGGCGCGGGCACGCCCGGCGGCGTACCGTTCTTCGGCACGCTGCTGCGCGGCGCGGGCTTCGCCCAGGTGGTCACGGGCGGCGTCTCCTGCGCCTACAACACGGTGACCGGCGGCGAGGAGTCGCTCACGATCCAGCTCTGGCGCGACGGCATCGTGCACAAGGCGGTCGGTTGCCGCGGCGACTGGTCGCTCAAGCTCGACGCCGGCGGCCGGCTGATGCAGCACTTCGCGTTCACCGGCCTGTATCAGCCGGTGGCCGACGCGGCGCTGCCGGCGGCCACGCTGCCGCCCCGGCGCGAAATCCCGGTGGATGCGGCCAACACGCCAACCTTCACGCTGATGGGCACGGCGCTGGCGCTGAAGTCGCTGGAGATCAAGCGGGCCAACGATGTGCAGTTCCAGCAGCTGGTCAACGACACGCGCGTGGATATCCTGGGCCGCAAGCCCGAGGGCTCGGCAACCGTGCGCGAGTCGCTGACGGCGAGCTTCAACGCCTGGCAGATGGCCGAGGCCGGCACGACCGGCGCGCTTTCGCTCGTGCACGGCAACACGGCCGGCAACATCGTCGAGATCAACTGCCCGAACGTGCAGATCGGCAAGCCGGGACTCGGCGCCGAGAATGGCGTGTCGATGCTCACGCTTCCCTTGCGCATCGCGTCCACCTCACCCTCGGCGAACGATGACATCCAGCTGGTGGTGCGCTGATGTTCAAGCTCGATCTCTCCCCCAGCTACAAGTGGCCGGTCACGGTCCGCTTCGTCGATGAATCCGGCCGCCGGCACGAGCGCACCTTCCATGTGCTGTTCCGCCGGCTCAAGAAAAGCGAGATCGACGAGCTGACGCGCGCCCAGGAGCTGGGCGAGATGGACGATGCGGTCTTCATGCGCGAGATCGTCGCCGGCTGGGACGGCATCGTCGATGCCGACGGCAAGCCGGTCGAGTGCGATGACGAGGCGATGCGGATGCTGGCCGATATCCCCGAGGTGGCCAGCGCGATCGGCGTGGCCTGGATCGAATCGCTGGCCGGAGGACCTCGAAAAAACTGATCGAGGCCGCCCGCGCGCTCGCCGGCGGCCGCTCGGGAACACTGGACGACGACGATCGTCGCATGCTTGGGGAAGCTCAGGCGGCGGCGATCGAGCAACAGGCGGAGGTGCTGATTTGGCCGGAAAACTGGCAGGCATGGCAGGTGATCGAGGCGTGCGCCTTCTGCTGGCGCAGGGATGCGAACGGCCTGCCGCTTGGCCTGCCGCTGACGGACATCGAGGCGGCGATGCGTCTGCTGAACGTGGAGGACGCGCGCGACTGTCTGGAGCGCGTGCTGCTGGTGCAGGCCGAGGCGCTGCGCGTCTGGCAGGGAAACTAGCCCAGCATCTCCCAGACCAGGCGCGCGACGCCGGCCGCGAACAGCGCCAGGCCGGCGAACATCAGCCACGGCGAGGTGGCGACGCCGGCGCAGAACAGAAACGCGCCTCCCACGATCATCAGGCTCATGTCTGGAGTCTAGCACATGGCTGACATGAATCTGAAACTCATCCTGGAGCTGGATGATCGCGGCGCGATCAAGGGGATCCGCGATGCCGATGGAAATCTGATCCGGCTGGGCCGCGACGGCGGCCAGGCCGGCGCCGAGATCGCCGGCGGCATGAGCAAGGCGAAGCAGGGCATCGTTTCGATCTCCGAGCAGCTCGGCGCGATGCGCCGGCAGATCATGAGCCTGATCGGCATCGGCTTCGGCGCGCAGATGGCGCGCGATATCCTGCGCACGGCCGACGCCTACAAGGAAGTCACGGCCCGGCTGCAGGTGGCCAGCCGCTCGGCCGGCGATGCGGCGCGCGCCTATCGGGCGCTGAACGCCATCGCGCGCGACACCCGCGCCGACTGGGGCGCGACGCTCCATCTGTATTCGCGTCTCGCCCGATCCACGAAGGAGCTGAATGTCTCGCAGGCCGACCTGCTGACGGTCACGAAGGCGATCAACCAGGCCATCGTCGTCTCGGGCGCCTCCGCCCAGGAGGCCGGGGCGGCGCTGATCCAGCTCGGCCAGGGCATGGCGTCCGGCACGCTCAGAGGCGACGAGCTCCGCAGTGTGATCGAGCAGATGCCGAGGCTCGCCGAGATGATCGCCAAGGGTATGGGTGTCTCCCTGGGCCAGCTGAGGCAGCTGGGCGAACAGGGCGCGCTCACCACGCAGGCCGTGATCGCCGCGATCCGCAATCAGGCCGGCGCGGTGCAGGCCGAGTTCGAGCGCATGCCGCCGACGGTCTCCCAGGCCATGACGCAGATCAGGAACAGCTTCACGATCTGGCTCGGCGAGATGGACAAGGCCAGCGGATCCACGTCGCTGATGGCCGCTGGGCTGATGGCCGTGGCCGACAACATGGACCTCGCCGCGCGCGCGACGATCGGCCTGTCCGCCGCGATGTTGACGCTGAAGGCGAACACGAAGCTCGCCGCTGCCGGCTTCGCGGGGCTTGGGCGGGCCGTTGGCCTGGTGGGCGCCGCCTTCGCCGGCTGGGAGATCGGCACGGCGCTGGCCAACAAGTTCGCGGTCGTCCG
>RFIU01000151.1 GCA_003695555.1 Alphaproteobacteria bacterium | reverse complement strand
GGATCGAAGGGCGGCGGGGCTGCGGCAAAACCGATTCCCCCCCCCCCCCCCCCCACCTTTAACTCGCGCCCAATGGGCGGTTGCTCCACCTTGGGGCAGCGAATGGAATGGGCCGACGTCAAAGGTGGCGCGCAGCTGCAGCAATGGCGTTATGGATGACGGCTAGGGGTGGACCGGAAGGCGTGCAGCATCCTGCGATCCCGGCATTCCCTTTCCCGTCACACCGGCGACCCAAGACCGATTTTTCACATGAGGGCAGACCATGGAATGGTCGGGCGCCAGTGCCGCCGGTCTGCCGTGACAAAGACGGCACGAACCGGCGCGAAGGACAAGCGGGCGCCGGGAACCGGAATCCAGAAGCGAAGAGCCCTCTTCCCGATCCCCGCATCCGCTTTCCCGCCACCGGCGGCCGACGCTGACGGCCGGCCACCAATCAGCGCCACCGCCTCAGGCGGCCATCAGCACCTTTTCGAGCTTCTCGAGTGCGGCGTTCTCGTCAATGTCCTCGACAGCGGCCAGCTCACGCGCCAGCCGACCGAGCGCGGCCTCGTAGATCTGCCGTTCGGAATAGGACTGTTCCGGCTGATCGGCATTGCGGTGCAGGTCGCGGACCACCTCGGCGATCGAAACGATGTCGCCGGAATTGATCTTCGCCTCGTACTCCTGGGCGCGGCGACTCCACATCGTGCGTTTGATGCGTGCACGGCCCTTCAGAGTCGAAAAGGCCTCCTGAATGCGCTGCTTGTTCGATAGGCGGCGCATGCCGACAGTCTTGGCCTTGTTGGTCGGCACCTTGAGCGTCATGCGCTCCTTCTCGAACCGGACGACATAGAGTTCGAGCAGGGCACCGGCGATTTCTTGGTGTTCGATTTCCACCACACGGCCGACGCCATGCTTCGGATAGACGATGTAATCGCCGGGTGCGAAGTCGAGCTGGGGTTTCTTTCTGGTCATGTTGGACTGACGATCCCTCGATCCATTTCGTCGAGCCAAGGCGACAGAGAGCAAAAGGGACCAGGCCCTTCGGCCATCCGCCTTCTGCCAGAAGGCCCTGTCCGTTCTCCCGACAAGGCGCGACATCCACCGCCGGCTGGCACCTCATCAGCGGGTGGCAAGCCGCACCTTCCGTCGATCGAAGGCAGCAAAGAAGCCGCCGGTCGATACGCCACAAGAAGAATGGATGAACGCCTGCCGGTCCCGATTCCGTCGCTGTCGACGAGTGATTGCAGATACTCCTAAGCCCCCGGAATGTAGCACAAATGTCACAAAATGAACAGGCCCTTTCGCGACTGCGAAAAGGGGGGATTGCCGCACCGCACGCAATCTTTACGCTAGCGTATCGTTAATATGCGCAACATTCTTGCGCATCCTTGGATAACGGCATCGGGGCAATCGGCCAGCCGACCCGGGCGATTCGCTCACATCCTGACGGGCGGGACCGACAGGCCTCCCGAGGCCGTCTTGGCGATGATCAAGACGGCGCAGCTTGCATCCGGACCTTCAGTCGCCGGTGCCGGGCTTTTCCGAGAAGTACTTCTCGAACTTGCCTTCCTCGTCCTTGTGGGCATCGGCGTCGGGCAACGGATCCTTCTTGGCGGTGATGTTCGGCCAGATTTCCGAATACTTGGCGTTGATCTCCAGCCACTTTTCAAGGCCGTCCTCGGTATCGGGCAGAATCGCCTCGGCCGGGCATTCGGGCTCGCACACGCCGCAATCGATGCACTCATTGGGGTTGATGACGAGCATGTTCTCGCCCTCATAGAAGCAGTCCACCGGGCAGACTTCGACACAGTCGGTGTACTTGCACATGATGCAGGCTTCGGTAACGACGTAGGTCATGGCGTTCCCTCGTTTCCTCTTATGCGACACCCGGCACGAAAAGCGGATCGCAAGGCCGGACGGCCGGCAGGGCGTTTCGTCCCTCGACCCCTTAGCCGAAGCCGTTGCCCCAGGCAAGCGGCAGGATCGGCCGAAACGGGGAAAAGCGTTTCAGCCTTCGTTCATGGCCCGTGCGCGCACCCGGCTGCGAATCTCACCGCGGCTGCGATCGTCTACATAGAGCAGGCCGGCAATCCGCCGGATCACCTGATCCTCGTAAGGGTCGAGGACACCATCGGCGAAGGCCGTCTCGAACAACATCTCGACGATCGCCCCGCGCTCTTCAAGCGGCACTTCGTCCTTCAATGCGCGGGTGAAGCGCTGCATCTCGACTGCCTCGCCGGCATCGCGCTCGGCAAGAGCCAGCAGTTCCTGCGCGCGCCACTCGTCAAGCCCGTAACGGCGCGCCAGCATGGATGCGATCGCCTCGCGCTCGATCTCCTGATATTCGCCATCCGCGCGCGCCGCCCAGACCAGCAGGGTGGCGAGCATGCGCGCCTCATCGGCTCGGGCGAACTTCAGCGAAGGGGGCGCCGCACCAAGCGAGGCCCGCCAGGCCGAACGCAGTCTTTCCCAGGCCATCGTCATTCCCTTTCCCTGTCCGCCCGAATGTCCCCGCCCGGGTGGGGTGCCTCCTGACGCTTCCAGCGACGCAGCGCGCGCCGTTGCCGCTTGTCCGGCCGATGTGCCGGTGCGGGGGCGCGCACGCTACCGGAACCGGCGGATGCTTCGGCCGTCGGGGCCGCACCCGCCACCTTCGGCGGAGAAAGATCCTCATAAAGCTGCACCGCCTCGCGCGCCGGCAGGCGACGCGGTGCGAAATCCAGCACCCGAACGGTCCACACCCGCCCCGCCTTGACAAAGGTCAGCACCTGCCCGCGACGCAGCCGCTGGCCCGGCTTGCGGACATGCACGCCGTCGATCCGCAGACGCCCGGAACGGGCAAGAGCGGCGGCCAGCGCGCGGGTCTTCATCAGCCGCGTGACATGCAGCCAGCGATCGACCCGCCGACATTCATCCGCCTCCGCCATCGCGGGGTCGCGGTTCCTGTCCGCAAGGTCCTGCCGCCGCTTGTTTGTCGCCATCCTGCCAGCCATCCGCCTGCGCGAGACCTCGTGCCTCAGGCATCGCGTCCCTTGCGTTCGAGCGCCTCTTTCAGTGCCGCCAGCTTGGCAAAGGGGGAATCGGGATCCGGCGGGCGTGATGCCCGACCGGGCCCGCCGGTGGATTCGGGCCGTCTGGCGCCCGAACCGGCCTTTCGGGGCGTGCGTTCCGGCACCAGCTTTCCCTTGCGCCTTGCCTTGCCCTTTTCCGGTCGCCCGCCGGGCGATGCGCGCCGGCGGGATGGGCTGCGCCGCGCCGGTTTGCCGCCCTGCCAGCAAAACCAGATGCGGGGAGCGGGGGCCTCTTCCCGCGATTCGCCCGTTTCCGTGGCGGCGCTGTCGCTTTCCTGCTTCTGCCCCGCAGTGCCGGCAACAGGTGGCAGCGGCGGCACCTCTTCCCGACGATAGCCGAGCAGGCGCATCGCCCGCACGAAACTTTCACCCGAACAGCCGACCAGCCCCATCTCTTCAGGCGTCACCTGAAACCAGGCACCGTTCATTCCATAGGGACGGACAGTATCCGCCAGCCGTTCCAGCATGTCGATGCGGATCGCCTCTTGGCCGCCGATCGGCAGATAGCCGAGCATTTCGAGAAATCCATCGGGGGTCGCCGCGTCATGACGGATCCAGACCAGCCCCGGCCCCGGCAGTTGTGCCCCACCGGCGCCGCCGCGAGCCAGCGCCCAGAGCATCGCCTTCAGTTCCATGGCGTGCGGTTTCAGGAGTTCCGGCAGATAGACGGCCGTCGCCCCGAAGCGGACCTTGAGACGGCGCAGCGGCCGGCGGTCGTCCTGATCGAGACCTCGCAGCAATTCATCGACATCACGGCGGACTAGGACGCCGAATGCCTCCTCCAGCCGGAAGGCGAGCCCGCGCGCGGCGGGTGAAAGCCGCTCTCCGTCATCGACCGGCGATGCTTCACCCGCCTCGGCCTGCTCGCGCGCGCGACGCAGGGCAAGAAGCGGCGCCAGCTTGTCGGCGATCCGTTCATCAAGCCAAGTCTGCGCGCGCTGTTCCATTTCACGCGTCTGCGCATCATCCAGCATCAGTCCGGAGACAAGCCGGACCCGCGGCCGCATGGGATCGTCGCCGCGTTCGATCTCGACCAGCGGCGACTGCTGCCAGCTGATCCGTGGGCGATCAAGACCGGCCGAAAGGTCAAGCGTCAGGTTACGCCAGCCGACATTCACGAAGACCTTCACACGACGGGCGATCTCGCCCTTCAACGCAGCCGCGCCGGCCTTCTCGAGCAGCTTGCGTTCCTCGCCCTCGCGCGCCGCATCGGGCAGGAAACGGAAACCCTCGAGCCGGCCGATCGCCACGCCATCGACGATCACGCTGTCGTTTTCTTCGAGACTCACGGGCAATACGCCTTTCTGTCGCAGACGGCGAACCAGCACCGATGTCCGGCGATCGACGAAACGCTGCTGCAGACGTGTGTGCAGAGCATCGGAAAGCCGATCCTCGATCCGGCGGGTGACTGCTGTCCAATGCTCGGCGCGCTCGACCCAGTCGGGGCGGTGCGACACATAGGTCCACACGCGGATCCCGGCAATCCGCCGCGCCAAGGTATCGATATCGCCTTGCGGATTGTCAAGCCGGCTCACCTCGCCAGCCAGCCAGTCCTCATCGATCCGCTCGGTGCGACCGGTGAGCGCCAGGAAGATGCGTCGCACCAGCATCGCATGATGGACCGGAAGCTGTTTACGAAAGTCGGGAAGCTGACAGACCTCCCACAGACGGCGAAGCCGCTCCGGCGTGCCGAGGCGTGTCTGAACCGTCTCGTCCTTGAGCAGCGCCTTCAGACAGGAAAGGTCCAGTCCGGCGCCCATGCGCACCAGTTCAGGACGCGGCGAAGGCGCCTCAAGACTTGCCAGCAGACGCCCCGGCGAATGAAAGTCGAGGTCCGTATTGCGCCACGACAGCGCTTTCAAAGGGGCGAAGCGGTGTTCCTCTATCCGGCTGACGATCGATACAGGCAAGGGCGGTGCGGCGCCGGCGACGGTCGAGAAACTGCCATCGTTCATGTGGCGGCCGGCACGACCGGCGATCTGGGCCAGTTCGGCTGCGCTCAAGGCACGCTCACGCTCGCCGTCGAACTTATGGAGCGAGGCGAAGGCGACATGATCGACATCCATGTTCAGCCCCATGCCGATCGCATCGGTGGCGACGATGAAATCGACATCGCCGTTCTGGAACATCGCCACTTGGGCGTTACGGGTTCGCGGGCTGAGCGCGCCCATGACGATCGCAGCGCCGCCGCGGGCGCGCCGCACCAGTTCGCCGAGCGCATAGACCTCTTCGGCCGAAAAGGCGATGATCGCGCTGCGTCGGGGCAGGCGGTGAAGCTTGGCGGGCGGCACATGGCGCAGCTTCGAAAGCCGCGGCCGGGAACGGATCGCGATACCCGGCACAAGACGGCGCAGCAGCGGCGCGATCACGTCGGAGCCGAGAAGCATGGTTTCGCGCAGGCCCCTCGCCCGCAGAATCCGGTCGGTGAAGACGTGGCCGCGCTGGCGGTCGGCGGCCAGCTGCACCTCGTCGATGGCCAGAAAGTCCACCGGCACCGCGAGCGGCATCGATTCGACCGTCGCGATCCAGTAACGCGGTCGCGCCGGAATGATACGCTCCTCGCCGGTCACCAGCGCGACACTCGCCGCCCCGCGCGCGGCGACGATCCGGTCATGCACCTCTCGTGCGAGCAGCCGCAGCGGAAAGCCCATCATTCCGGTCGGATGGCCCAGCATCCGTTCGACCGCATGGTGAGTCTTGCCGGTATTGGTGGGGCCCAGCAGGGCTGTGATGCGGGTGTTCATCGGTTTCTTCGGACCCTTGAGGGGGCTGCGCCTGTTTCACCATTGCCTGAAGCGACCCTAACGGTTTTCAGGCATGCCGGATGATGGCACAATGCCGTTCGGCCGAATTTTTTCGCACGCCACCCTGGCCCCTTGGGGGGAGAAGACGATGAATGAAAGATCGGAATCCGCACGCCGGCGGTCAAGGGCAAGGGCCCGCCTGCAGCCAGCGGGCGCGATATTGACGCTCGTCGCCATCGTCCTGACAGCGCTGGTCACGGCAGGCGGCAGGATCGAGG
>RFIU01000150.1 GCA_003695555.1 Alphaproteobacteria bacterium | reverse complement strand
TCCTTCCAGAATGCGGCCGTCGGCCGGCACCCGCATGCCGGGCAGAACCCGGACCTTGAGACCCGGCTTCAGGCGAGAAGCCGGAACCCGCTCCTCACGACCATCGGGACCGATCAGGATCGCTTCGACCGCCTGAAGCGCGATCAGGTCGCGCGCCGCAGCACTTGCCTTCGCCCGCATTCGCTGGTCGAGATATCGGCCGATCAGCAGGAAGAAGAGCAGCGTCACGGCGGCATCGAAATAGACATGCTCGCCGCCACGGATCGTCTGGGCAAGCGATGCACCGGTCGCCAGCAGCACGGCAAGCGAGATCGGCACGTCCATGTTCATGTGGCGCTTCTTGAGCGCGTTCCAGGCGCTGCGATAGAAGGGCCGGCCGGCATAGACCACTGTCGGCAGGGCGATCAGGGCCGAAAACCATTCCATCAGCGAGCGCGTCCAGGCTTCCATGTCCTCGAAAAGCCCTGCCCAGACGGCTACCGACAACAGCATGATATTGGCGGCGGCAAAACCCGAAACGGCGATGGAGATCAGAAGCTCGCGCTCGGCCCGTCGGTCCGATTCTCCGGAAAGCGCCGGGTCGAAGGGCGCGGCGGTAAAGCCGATCGCATCGAAGGCGCGCTTGAGCTCCGGCACGCTCTGGCGCGCAGGATCGAAGATCAGCTTAACGCGTTTGAGGGAAAGATTGGCGCGCACTTCGTGAACACCGGGCAGCCTGGCGATCTCGCGTTCGATCTTGGCGATGCAGCCGGCGCAATGCATGCCGGGAACCAGAAAGTCTTGGCCTACGGACCGTGCGGCAGCAGCCTCCTTTCGGGCCACCCCCCTGCCGTCGAGCCTGTCGTCATGGTGATCGCGCGGGCTCATCACCGTCCTCCCGTCATTCAGGATCGCGCCCGGCCGGCAGGCTTAAGATAGAGATCGAAGATGCCGCGCCAACGGTGGCCGGCAGCATCCTCGGCTTCCAGCGCGAACTGCCACTTGCCGAGCCGCGGCAGGCGCACCCGGGCACGATAGAGACCGGGCGCGCGCGGATCGGCGGCGAGGACGACTGGACGATCTTCATGCGCATTGACCGGCGAACGGAAGCTGGCCTTCACTCCGAGTCGGACGAGCGGCCTCCCTTCACGATCGTGCGCCCTTAATTCGACCATGCGTTCAAGGGTATCATCGCTGCCCGCCGGCGGTACCTCAAGATCGAAATGCCAGCCGAGCTTACGCTGCGCGCGTGCTTCACGCAGGCGCTCATTGTAATGAACGCCGCGGCGATAGGCGTCAGGCTCGTCGAGGCCGTCGAAGGTCTCGGCCGCCATCCACATCATCACGCCATTGGCGAAAAAGACGATGCCGAAGAAGGCCAGCATGCCGAACAGAACCGTGCGGCCTGTCACCCGCCAGCCCCGGCCAGAGCGAAAAGCGCCCGGATCATCTTTCCTCGTCATGATTCGCTCCCTGCCTGGCGCCCTCCGCCTCGCGCTTTCTAGCGCCGGCGTGTCGGCACCCGAAAGACGCTGTGCGCCTCGGCCTGGCTGCCCGATGCTGGATCGGTGAGACGGAAGGTCACCTCCGCCTCGCCATCGTCGAAGGCGGAATCGCGCAGCACCGCCTTCGGCACTTTCAGATAAAGGCGTACCGCCGCGACATCATCGGGATCGACCCTGATGCGGTCCGCCGGGCCTTCATGCAGCGGCCGCAGGATGGAAACGGCCGGCAGTCCCTCGATCGAAAGCTTCAGATCGCGCGCGTCATGCGATTTGTTGAGTACCTTGAGCTGATAGCCGTTGCGCACGCCGCCATCAGAAAGCCGCACATAAAGCGGATTGCGATCATGCAGGACGCTCGCTTCCAAGTCCGAACGGGTCAGCAGCGAATAGAGCATCAGGCCGCCGATCAGCACGATGAGGGTCGCATAGATCACGGTGCGTGGCCGGATCGGCTTGAATTCCAGCCGCTTGCCCGAAGGCGTCGCCAGCGTCGCGTAACGGATCAGGCGGCGCGGACGGCCGACCCGGTCCATGATCTCGTCACAGGCGTCGATGCAAAGGGCACATTGAATGCATTCGAGCTGCGGCCCGTCGCGAATGTCGATGCCCATCGGACAGACCGCGACGCACTGTCGGCAATCGACACAGTCGCCGCGCCCTTCCCAGGGTTCGCCTTTCTTGTGGGGACCGCGCGGCTCGCCGCGCTGCTCGTCATAGGAAACCAGCAGGGTGTATTCGTCGAACATCGCCCCCTGGATGCGCGGCCAGGGGCACATGTAGATGCAGACCTGTTCGCGCATCAGGCCGCCCAGGCTATAGGTCGTGAAGGTGAAGGCGCCGATCGCGATATAGGCGGGCGCAGGGGCGGTGCCGACGAGCAGTTCGTGCATCAGCGTCGGGGCATCGGCGAAATAGAAGACCCAGGCGCCGCCGGTTGCCACCGCGATCAGCAGCCAGACCAGGTGAGTCAACCCCTTTTTCCAGATCTTCTCGAAGTTCCACGGCTGTCGGTCGAGCCGGATGCGCCTGTTGCGATCCCCCTGAATCCAGCGTTCGACATGGATGAAGAGGTCGGTCCAGACCGTCTGCGGACAGGTATAGCCGCACCAGACGCGACCGAACAGCGAGGTGGCGAGAAACAGCGCCAGCGCCCCGAGGATCAGCAGGCCGGTCAGGTAATAGACCTCCTGCGGCCAGATCTCGATCCAGAAGAAATAGAAGCGCCGCCCGGGAAGATCGAGCAGCACCGCCTGATCCGGCGCATTGGGGCCGCGGTCGAAACGCAGCCAGGGCAGCAGATAATAGATGCCGAGCGTCACCACCATGATCGCCCACTTGATGCGCCGATAGGTGCCGTGGGCGAGTTTCGGGTAGATGGGCTCGCGCGACTTGTAGAGCGGGTGCTTCGTGCCAGGTGCGCTGACTGCAGATGCCTGCGTCGCCGCCTTGCCCGCTGAGCCGTTGTTCATCCGGGAAGAGCGGGCCATGCCACCTTGGGCCATGATAATCCGTCCTCGTCACTCGCTGCCGAAGTTTCTTCCCGGCCATCGAACACGCACGCCCGGCTGGCCGAGAATACACCGCCATTGCGTGCCCATATGGGGGGCGATTCATTGCCGTCCAGTCCCAGCGGTCATGGCTGCGCCGAAAGGTCGCCGCCATCATCCCGCTTGCGCCAGAAAGGAACAACGGGTCGAAGAGCCCGTTCCCGGCCTATTCGGCGGCAGCCGTTTCTTCCCCCGGCAGGCCACCACCAAGGCTGTGGACATAGATGGCAAGCTCCTTGATGGTCGCCGGATCGAGGCGCTCGATCCAGGCCGGCATCTGCCCGGCGCGGCCATTGGCGACCGTCTCGAAGATCGTCTCCGGATCGCCTCCATAAAGCCAGATGTCGTTGGTCAGGTCAGGCGCGCCGACATATTTGTTGCCCTTTCCGTCCGCCCCGTGACATGCCGAGCAGATATCGGCGAAGGTCTTCGCGCCGCGCTCCACCGCCTGCGGATCGCTCGCCCTACCGGTGAAGTTCAGAACATACTGAACGACGTCGGAAACCTCTTCGCGGCTCAGGATCTGATCCTTCAGATAGCCCTGCATGATCGACATGCGCGTCTCTGGGTCGGACTCCCAGCGGATGCCATGGGTGATCGTCTGATGGATGTCGTCCAGGGTGCCGCCCCACAGCCATTCGTCGTCGTTCAGGTTGGGAAAGCCCGGTCCGCCCTGCGCACCGGTCCCGTGGCACGGCGCGCAATTGTCGCCGAAGGCCGCCTTGCCACCGGCAATAGCGAATTCCAAGAGTTCAGGATCCTTGACGATGCCGGCAAGGGGCGTCTTGTTGATCTGCTCCTGCCAACGTGCCCGTTGAGCCGCCTGTCTGGCCAGCGCCTTCTCGACATCATCGCGCGGCGTCGTCCCGATCACACCGCGCACGAAGGTCCACTCCTGCCCGTTCCAGATCGGCCAGGACGGATAAAGTACCCAGAAGACGATGGCACCCAGAATGCAGGCATAGAAGATGTTCACCCACCAGCGCGGCAGGGGGTTGTCCAGCTCCTTGATGCCGTCCCATTCGTGACCGGTCGTCTCGATGCCGGTGACATCATCGGTTTCGCGAGGGCGCGTCATGGGCGAGCCTCCTTGTCCGAAATCGGTTCTTCTTCGTCTTCGAGCGGCAGGGCCGCCATCCGCCGGAACTTTTCCCGGTTGGCGGGCCAGAGCGCATAGATCACCGCGATGCCGAAGAGCAGCGCGAGCAGGCCGAGGCCCCAGGTTCCGGCAAAATGGACCATTTGGTGATACATCGCGTCTTCCTGTCCCCGCTTCCGTTGCCGCGTCTGTTTCCGCCGCCGGGAGAAGGCCGGATCAGCGGTCGTTGTCCTGCTCGTTCGCCTTGAAGCTTTTCGTGTCAACAAGGGTTCCGAGCATCTGCAGATAGGCGATCAGCGCATCCAGCTCGGAAACCATCTTCGGATTGCCGTCGAAATCGCGCACCTGCACCTTGTCACCATAGCGTGCGATCAGGCCATCCGTATCGCCGCCGGGAGCGAGCTGCGCGCGCAGATCCTCGTCCGCATGCGCGATCATCTCTTCGCTGTAGGGCACCCCGACGGCACGATCGGCTTCGAGCCGTTCGCGAATATGCCTGGCATCCAGCGGGGTTTCGGCAAGGAAGGGATAGCCGGGCATCACCGACTCGGGAACCACCGATCGGGGATCGGCGAGATGCAGGCGATGCCATTCGTCCGAATACTTGCCCCCCACCCTGGCGAGATCCGGCCCGGTGCGCTTCGAACCCCACTGGAAGGGATGGTCGTACATGCTTTCGGCCGCCAGCGAATAATGCCCATAACGGTCCACCTCCGAACGCAACGAGCGGATCATCTGGCTGTGACAGACGTAGCAGCCCTCACGAATATAGATGTCGCGTCCCATCAGCTCGAGAGGCGTGTAGGGGCGCATGCCCTCTACCTTCTCGATGCTGCTCTTCATCCAGAAGAGCGGGACGATCTCGACCAGCCCGCCGATCGAGACGACGACCAGGATGAGGACGAGCAGCAGGATCGAGTTCTTCTCGATCTTTTCGTGGGAAAGTTTCGCCATGACTTGTCGCTCCCGCCTTTCCTGCCTCAGATCGCCATGCCGGCCGGTGCCGCGAGCACCTCAGGCTCGCCGCTGCGCACCCGCCCCCTAGCGGTCATGTAGATGTTCCAGGCCATGATCAGCGCGCCAATCAGGAAGAGCACCCCGCCCGTCGCCCGGATCACGTAATAGGGATGCATGCGCACCACCGTCTCGGCGAAGGAGTATTCGAGGAAGCCGAGCGCATCATAGGAACGCCACATCAGCCCCTGCATGATTCCCGACACCCACATGGCGGTGATGTAGAGCAGAATGCCGAGCGTCGCGATCCAGAAGTGCCACTCGACGAGCACCAGCGAATAGAGCTGCTTGCGACGGAACACCCAGGGCGCAAGGCAGTAGAGCGCGCCGAAGGAAACGAAGCCGACCCAGCCCAGGGCGCCGGAATGGACATGGCCGATGGTCCAGTCGGTATAGTGCGACAGACCGTTCACCCAGTGCATCGACATCACCGGCCCTTCAAAGGTGCTCATGCCATAGAAGGCGACGGAGACGACCAGCATGCGGATCACGGGGTCGGTGCGCAGCTTGTCCCAAGCGCCCTTCAGGGTCAGCAGACCGTTCAGCATGCCGCCCCAGGATGGCATCCACAGCATCACCGAGAAAGTCGCGCCCAGCGTCTGCGCCCACATCGGCAGCGCCGTGTAGTGCAGATGATGCGGCCCCGCCCAGATGTAGAGGAAGATCAGCGCCCAGAAATGGATGATCGACAGACGATAGGAATAGACCGGCCGCTCGGCCCGCTTCGGCACGAAATAATACATGATGCCGAGAAAGCCGGCGGTGAGGAAGAAGCCGACCGCATTGTGGCCGTACCACCACTGGATCAGGGCATCCTGCGCGCCCGCATAGGCGATCACCGACTTCGAGGAAAACAGCGAAACTGGCAGCGCGACATTGTTGCCGAGATGCAGCATCGCGATGGTGACGATGAAGGCGAGGTAGAACCAGTTCGCGACATAGATATGCGGCTCGCGCCTACGCGCCAGCGTGCCCAGGAAGACCAGCAGATAGACCACCCAGACGATCGTCAGCCAGAGATCGGCATACCATTCAGGCTCGGCATATTCCTTCGATTGCGTCACCCCCATCAGATAGCCGGTGCCGGCGATGACGATGAAGAGATTGTAGCCCCAGAAGACGAACCACGGCGCGATCTCTCCGGCCAGCCGCGCCCGCGAGGTGCGCTGCACCACCCAGAAGCTCGTCGCGATCAGGACATTGCCGCCGAAGGCGAAGATCGCCGCCGAGGTATGCAGCGGCCGCAACCGTCCGAAATTGAGGAAGGAGGTGTCGAAATTGAGCGCCGGAAAGGCGAGCTGGAAGGCGATCAGAACGCCGACCAGAAAGGCGGCGATCCCCCAGAAGACACTCGCCACGACACCGTATTTCACGATCTTCACATTATATTGGCTGCGGTCCGCGGGCGGCCGGAACGCCGCCACCTGGGCGATGCCGATCACAAAGAAGGCGGTGAACAGCAGCGCATGAAACCGCATCGGCGCGTCATAGGCATGGATCGCCGTATAGAGCGACCAGAAGGCGCCCGCCACGAAGGCGGCGATGACGCCCATCGCGCTTGCATTCAGGCCCTGGGTTCTGGGGGTTGCCTCGTTCATCGTCATCGGCCCTCCTTTGAGGTCTGGCTCGACTCTCCCTGCTCGTCATGCCGGCGGGCGGAAATGACAACCCGCCCATGGCTTGTCCGTCATCAGCATGGCATCAAGCGGCTCGGCCCTTCATACTCGAAGCATCCTGCTCCTCTTTGATCCATGTCAAAGATGAAGATCACATTCCGCCGCCTTCGCATCTGGCACTGCCTGAGAACGGTTCATGCCGCAGGAGGCTGAACGAAAGATAGACAGAAGCGGCATCGATAGGAAAGCCATTTGCACAAGGTGTCTGTGAAAATTCCATGAAAACGTGTCGGGTATTTCGCATTTCTTGTGGGGGCCGGATTCTTTGATGCCGACATCGGGGGCGAAAGGGATGGAACGGGGGTCGCCGTCACCTCGATCATGGGACCGGTGCTGCTGACGGCCGAGCGCGGCGGCGGCATCCGGCCGGGTGAACGCGGGCGTGGGGCGACAACGGCGATCGAGGCGCCCTGCATGCTGTTCGATGGCCGCTCCGCGCAAGAAAAGGGGCGGCCCGGGAGGAAGCCTCCTCTAGAACAGGCCCGGCATCACCCGCCAACGTACCCGCTGCATGTAGGCCCGATAGCCGGGATTGCCGGCCAGCACTGCCTCTTCCGCTCTTATCCGCACGATCAGCATCGTCCAGCCGAAGGCATAGACGGCCATGTTCCACAGGCTCGGCGCGACGAGCAGAAAGCCCAGATGGGCGAGCATGTAGCCGGCATACATCGGATGTCGCACCAGTCGGTAGAATCCGCCGGTCCGCACGCCGCGATCGGCGGGCACGATTCCGAAGCTGCGGCGCAGGCTGAGCTTGGCACCGAGATGGCCGACGAGACCGACCAGCATTAACGCCAGCCCCGCCCCCGGTGCGAGCGGCGCTCCGGCGCGGGTGACCATCAATGGAGCCAGCGTACCGGCGAAGGCGACCGCCCAGTCGCGCGCATCGAGCGAGATCCGCTGTGCCCGCCGCCGAATCAGCAGCAGCACGACGACGACGCCTTCCGAGACGAGCAGCAGAAGCGCATACCCGCCGATCCCGCCCGCCTTCCCCGGCAGCAGACGCATCACCAGCCAGCCATAGAGCGCCAGCACGACGATCCGCTCGGCCATGTCGAAGACAAGGGGCCGTTGCCGCCTGTCGGCAAAGGTCTGCAGATCGGCGAAGCCGTGTCTCATGGCGCGCTTTCCTCCACATGTTCCTTTACACGGATCCCGCCGCCTTGGTCTGCCGACTAAGGGCGACGGACCGGCACAGGGACACCATCCTTGCGCCCCGGGTCTTGAGATCCGGTAAGGAAACGCGCCGCATTCGACACGAACTTGAATGTTTTCACGCCGTCCCGAGGCGAGAGGCGGAGCCGGGCGACGAGCGGCCCTAAGTGATGCCTTGCCCGGCCATATAAAGAATTCTTTATATCTTCCTTGCCAGCTTTCGAACGGCGCTGCTATAAGCCGCGCCGAGAAGGGCTTCGAGCGCATGCAAAGCGGTCGGGGTCCAGGGTGCGCCTGCGACACCGATCGTGCCGCACCTTCGGGAAGGACATCGGGACCAAGGGAATCCGCATCGATGACGAACACCGCCGACTACAAGGTCAAGGACATCTCTCTCGCCGATTGGGGCCGCAAGGAGATCTCGCTGGCCGAGACCGAAATGCCCGGCCTGATGGCCCTGCGCGAGGAGTATGCGGACGCCAGGCCGCTCGCTGGCGCGCGGATCGCGGGCTGCCTGCACATGACGATCCAGACGGCGGTGCTGATCGAAACCCTGACCGCGCTCGGCGCCGAGGTGCGCTGGAGCTCCTGCAACATCTTCTCCACCCAGGATCAGGCAGCCGCGGCGATCGCCGCCACCGGGGTGCCGGTCTTCGCCTGGAAGGGCGAGACGGAAGAGGAATACGAATGGTGCATCCGCCGCACCATCGAAGGGCCGGACGGCTGGCGGCCGAACATGATCCTCGACGACGGCGGCGATCTGACCCGGGTCATGCACGATGAATATGCCGACCTGATGAAGGA
>RFIU01000149.1 GCA_003695555.1 Alphaproteobacteria bacterium | reverse complement strand
GGGTGGAAGAACGCGACGCAGGACATCCAAAATCGGCCCGCGATTGCGCCGGGTCGCCGGCGCATGACGACGGACATCCTGCCGTTGAGCGGGGGTCTTCGTACTGGAGCCATGCTTTCCTTCTGACACGCCGTCCCCTTTCCTTTCGACCGGCGCCGGACGGCCACCAAAGCCCGCCACCGTTCCGATTTTTGCGGCATCATGCCCTTGGTTCGCCCAGCGCGGGAGACAAAGCGCAGAACGAAACACAGGGCCACACGCGACTCATCGTCCAGAACACCCGTCTCGGTCAATCCCGGGCCGACCATGGAGGCCTGGCCAACGGAATTAGCCGGCCAACAAGGTTACAAGACAATTGACGATCCTATTTTCCGACATGTCAAAAACGATGCATCACTACTTTATAGAGTAAATAAAGCATTCATTCGTACTACCTTTAACAGCATCACGAATTCTTGAACATATTGTTACTGGAAAGCACCGTTGTTCTTCTTAGAATTCGCGGACCCACGCCGAAATCCAATTCAGGGGAGGTCATGATGAAAAGACTTCTGGCTTTGGGACTTGTCATCGCCCTCGGCTCACCTGCCGCGGTGATGGCGCATGACGATAGTGACGACCATGACGGCCGTCGTCACGTACAGTTCGGTGTTTCCGCCAAGCTGCACATGAAGATGAAGGACAATTACATCTTCATTTTCCGCAAGGGGGTTCGGGCGGCGAACGTGCCGACGATGGCACGCAGCATGACCCGCAAGGTCGGCGGCAAGCTCGGCTATGTCTACAAGAGCGCGGTCTACGGTTTTTCCGCCCATATGACGCCGGCGCAGGCCGAACGTCTGATGGCCAGCGAGCCGGATCTTGCCTATTACGAGCATGATCAGCCGATGTTCGCGATGCAGAGCCAGCCGCCGCAGCAGACGCCGTGGGGCATCACGCGGGTGAACGGTGGCGTCGATGCGACCGGCAAGACCGCCTGGGTGATCGACACCGGAATCGATCTCGACCACCCGGATCTCAATGTCGATACCTCGCGCAGCACCGATTTCGCGGCCGATGCCTGCTTCTTCATCTACTGCTTCGACAACGGCAACAACGGCGGCAACGACCTCAACGGCCATGGCAGCCATGTCGCCGGCATCATCGCTGCCAAGGACAACGGCATCGGCGTCGTCGGCGTTGCCGCCAATGCGACGCTGGTCGCCGTGCGTGTGCTCGATCCGAACGGCTCCGGCTCGAACGCCGACGTCATCGCCGGCGTCGATTACGTCGCGGCCAATGCGGCGCCGGGTGACGTCGCCAACATGTCGCTGGGTGGCGGCTTCAGCCAGGCGCTGAACGATGCCGTGATTAATGCCGCGAACAAGGGCATCATGTTCGCGCTGGCCGCCGGCAACGAGTCGCAGGATGCGAACAATGTCTCGCCGGCGAGCACCGAGCACCCGAACGTCTATACGGTCTCGGCGATCGACGACACCGACACCTTCGCCTCCTTCTCGAACTTCGGCAATCCGCCGGTCGATTGCGCGGCACCCGGGGTCAACATCTATTCGACCTACAAGGATGCCGGCTATCAGACGCTTTCCGGCACCTCGATGGCCACCCCGCATGTTGCCGGCCTGCTGCTGATCACCGGCGGCCATCCGAACAACGGCGGCCTGGCGCAGAACGATCCGGACGGCAATCCGGATATCATCTGCGTCAACTGACGCGCCAGGGAGGGACGCACAGTCTCAACTCCCCGGCAACCGACGGGTGGCAGGGCACTTCGCAAGGGGGCGTGGGAGGAGTGACCGCCAGCCATCGCCGGACGGATCGGGAAAGAAATCAGGGCGTCGTCCGTCATGAGACGGGCGGCGCCTTTCTCCATGCGATTGTCTCCATCTTCCACTTCTCGCGCATATCGTGTATCATGGATCCGGTGCGCAGAACCGGGAGAGACGAACCATGCGCCATCTCGTCATCGGAACCGACGGCACCTGGAACCGCCCCGATCAGATGGATCGCGGCCGTCAGGTGCCGAGCAATGTCGTGCGCATCGTCCGTGCGGTGGACGAGCATTGCCGATCGGTCGAGCAGATCAAGTACTATGATACCGGAGTCGGCACCGGCGGCTGGCTCGACCATCTGATCGGGGGTGCCTTCGGTCTCGGCCTGTTGCGCAATGTGTGCGAGGCCTGGCGCTGGCTGATCGATCACTACCGCCCCGGCGACCGGATCTTCCTCTTCGGCTTTTCGCGCGGCGCCTATACGGCGCGCAGTCTCGCCGGCCTACTCGGCCTGTGCGGTATTCCACCGGCCGACGGCAAGGATATCGATGCGATCGTGCGTAAGGGCGTGCGCGTCTCTCGCACCCGCAATCGCAAGCGGCGCCAGCACCTTGCCGATGCCTTCCGGGCGACCCATGGCGCCTGGCCGGGCGATGTGCATTTCCTCGGCGTCTGGGACACCGTCGGCGCGCTCGGTCTGCCGAAGGCAGGCCCGCTCGGCTGGTGGAGCCGCTGGCGTCAGGGCTTTCACGATGTCTCGCTCGGCCGCCATGTCCGTCATGCTTTCCATGCCCTGGCGATTCACGAGCGCCGCCGGCCCTTCCGCCCGACGCTCTGGCGGGGCGCGAAACCCGATGGTGTCCAGCGGGTCGCGCAGTGCTGGTTTCCCGGCGTCCACAGCAATGTCGGGGGCGGCTATGTCGATGCCGGACTTGCCGACCGGGCGTTGTGGTGGATGATCTGCCGGGCGCAGGACGCCGGACTGCAGTTCAACGCACCCTACATCAGACAGCGCATCGATCCGAACTGGTTCGGCGAACTCAGGGATTCGATGAGCTGCTTTTTCCGTCTGATGATCCCGGTCGACCGGCGGATCGGCACCGGCGCGCTCGGCGAGTGCCTGCATTTCTCGGCCGTCGAACGCTGGTCCTCGCCCACCGCACCGGAGCCGATGCCCGCCAATGTCCGGGCGGCACTCGCGGCCGGCATGCCCGTCTGTCAGGACCCGCACGGCGGCGAACGGAACTTTCACGAACCGACGGCGCGATCGCCGACACCGCCGACCGATCGCGCGACGAACGGTACCTGATCGGGCGCCCCCGCCCCTTGCCTTCGCCTTTGCCACGTGCCAGCATCTTTGAACTTGGGTGGACCGACGCCGTCGCGGCAGCGGAATAGAGGGAACCGGCGCGAGATGGACTCTACCGGCCATGAACGGCTTCGCGATCTCTATCTTGCGCACCGGCGCCGGCTGGTGCGTAGTCTGTCGCGTCGCCTTTCGGATGATGATGAGGCCGAAGAAGTCGTCCAGGAAGCCTGGGCCCGAGTCCTTTCGCGCCGCGGCGATGGCGGTATCGGTGATCTCGTGCGCTATCTCTATCGAACCGCCCGCAATCTCGCCATCGACCGGCTGCGTCACCGACAGGTCGAGGGTCGCGTCCTAGGCCGCCGCTTGTCCTTCGTCGAGGACGAGCCCGACGGTGATGGGGATGCCGGAAGACGATCGGATTCCTCTGACGGTCTTGCCGCCGATGGAAGGCGGCCCGAACTTGTGCTGATGGACGGCGGCCATTCCCCCGAACAGGCGGCGAGCGGACGCCAGGAACTGACCGCAATTGCCGGTGCGATCAACGCCCTGGAACCCCGCTGTCGCCAGGCCTTCATCTGGCACCGCTTCCACGGCCTTGGCTATCGCGAGATCGCCCATCGCCTCGAGGTTTCGGTCAGCAGCGTCGAGAAATACATCATGACCGCGCTTCTCGCCTGCCGCGAGGCGCGTGAAGCGGTGCATGAAGGCCGCTGGCGGATGCCGGAAGAGAGCGGCGAAATCCTTTCCGACCTGCTGGCCGATCCCCGCTCGGGGGAAGACCGCATCGGGCGGCAAGGGCGCACGGATGGATTGAGGAAAAGATCTTCCCGATCGTCGTGTGGAGTGAGTGAAGGTCCGGGCGAAACTGTCCGCGATACGGGACCAGAAAGCGAACAGCCATGACCGCTCCGTCCGATCCGCGCCGACACGTCGAGGAGGAGGCCGCCCGCTGGTTCGCCCGCCTGCGCAATGAGCCAGTGGGAGAAGAGAGCCGGCGCGCCTTTCTCGCATGGCGCGATGCCAGCCTCGCCCATCGGCGCGCATTCCATGACATCGAAAGCGTATGGGCGGATCTCGAGCAGCTTCAGCCGGTATCGACGGGCCGCCCCTTGCGGGTGGAGGTCCGCCGCCGCCAACGGTCCGGCCTGAATCCGCGCACCCTGCTGGTCGCATGCCTTGCCATCGCCCTCCTAGGCCTCGGAATCTGGCAGCTGAGCGGTGAGGCCCCCTGGCTGTGGGAAACCCATGAAACCGAAGTGGGCGAACAGCGCACCCTTATGCTGGCCGATGGCAGCACGGTCTATCTCAACACCGCAAGCCGTCTTTCCGTCCGCCTGACGAAAGGGCGACGGATGGTTCGCCTCGCACGCGGCGAGGCCCTGTTCGAGGTCAGTCACGATGCCAGCCGCCCGTTTACCGTTCGCACTCCTGCCGGCGGCGTGCGTGTGCTCGGCACCCGCTTCGACGTGCGGGTGGACGGGAATGGCCGCCGAATGCGGGTCGCCGTACTGGAAGGGCGCGTCGCGGTTCATGCACCGGAAGACGACCATCAGAAAGCCGCGCCGGCCAAGGGCGATGACGTGACGGATCTGCCGACTCTGACCGCCGGACAGGCGATCGAGGTTTCCGCCCGACGCGTTACCCGCATCGCCCATGTCGATCTTGCCGCCCTGACCGCCTGGCGTGACGGCGAGCTTGTCTTTCGACAGGCACCTCTTGCCCGGGTGGTGACCGAACTCAACCGCTATCTGCCCCGCAAGATCCGGATCGCCGATGATGCCGCCGGAGCCCTGCCGGTGACCGCCGTATTCCGGCTTGAAGACCGGGATGCGATCGTCGAGGCATTGACTGCGGCATTGCCGGTCAAGGCGCTCAGCCTGGAAAACGGCACGACCGTTCTGTTCCTGGCACGCCCGGATGAATATCCGGATTCACGCGCTTCCTGATCTGATGATCGGAAAGCAGAATGCGGCGGCCGAGCTGTTCGATTGCCGTACGAAGAATGGCATTGAGGCATTCTTCCGCCCGATCGTCTCATCCGATGCAGGCCCAGTCCAACATGGACGCAGGGCGGGTGAAGACGAGGGATCGCTCGCGGTCGTCATGCGACATCTGCTGCCGACGGCAGGAGCAGGTCCTTTCAGCTACGGGAGGAACATCGATGAGCGAATTCGCAACCGCACACGCTGGCACCAGCGTACGGATTCGGGCCCTTCTGCGCCGCCGGGGACTGGGCGGCAGCCTTGCGCTGGCCCTGGCATTGGCGGTGATGGCACCGCAGGTGGTGACGGCCGGATCGCATGGCATCCGTGAGCCGGTGCAGATCCGGATCCCGGCACAGTCACTCGATTCGGCTCTGCTCGCCTTTTCGCGACAGACCGGTCTGTCGGTGATGGTTTCCGGCGATCTGGCCAAGGGGCGACTCGCCCCCACCATCGAGGGACGCCTGACGCCGATCGAGGCGCTTCAGATGCTGCTTTCCGAAAGCGACCTCGACTTCCGTCTGGTCGGCAAGGGCACCATCACGATCTTTCCGAAGCGTGACGAACGGCCCCGCGCGACACGCGTCTCGATGCTGATGGAGGCACCGGCCCGTCCCGACCCGGCCGCCCTTCAGGAACTCAAGCAGTCCGCTCAGCAGCCCCGGACCGAAACCACCAATACCATCGAGCAGATCGTCGTCACCGCCCGCCGGCGCGAGGAATCGCTGATCGACGTGCCGATCGCCGTGACCGCAATTTCGGGGTCAGAGCTGGAAGATCTCGGCGCCGTGGATATTACCGATATCAACCAGATGGTGCCGAATGTCACCATCGAGGTCTCGCGCGGCACCAACACGACGCTCACTCCCTTCATCCGCGGTGTCGGACAGCAGGACCCGGTTGCCGGTTTCGAGCAGGGGGTCGGCGTCTATATCGATGATGTCTATCTGAACCGTCCCCAGGGCGCGGTGCTCGATCTTTATGACGTCGAACGGGTCGAGGTGCTGCGTGGCCCGCAGGGAACCCTCTATGGTCGCAATACCATCGGCGGCGCGATCAAGTATGTCACCCGCAAGATCTCCGACGAACCGGAACTGCGGCTGAAGCTCTCGGGAGGCAGCTACCGCCAGTTCGATGCCGTCGCCACCTTCTCGCTGCCGCTTACCGACACCTTCAAGATGGGCGGCACGGTCGCCCGCTTCACGCGTGACGGCTTCGGCGACAATCTCAATCTCGAGGGACTCGAGAACTACAACAAGGACATTCTCGGCGGCCGCTTGAGCTTCGAATGGACACCGCGTGACGATCTCTTCATCCGGGTCGCCGGAGACTGGACCGACGACAATTCCGATCCTCGTCAGGGCCACCGGTTGATTCCTGGCGCCTTTTCCGGCGCGCCGGTTCTGAAGAATGTCTTCGATACCCGCGCCGGGCTCAACAATCCGAAGGCCAATACCGTCAATCGCGGAGTCTCCGGTCTGATCGAATGGGACATCAATTCCATCTTCACATTGAAGAACATCGTCGCCTATCGCGACAATCTTTCGGCCCTGCCGGAAGACTTCGACAGTCTGCCGGTCGCCGATCTCGATGTCCCGGTGATCTACAAGGACCACCAGTTCACCGAAGAAGCGCAATTGCTGTTCCAGTCGGCGCGCTGGAGCGGGGTGGCCGGATTCTTCTACATGAACGCCAAGGCCTTCAATGCCTTCGACGTCATTCTGGATGAACTCGGTTCCCTCATCAGCCTGCCGGGGCTCAATGCCTTCACGCTCGGCGACGTCAAGACCGATACCTGGTCGCTGTTCTTCGACGTGACTTATGCGCTCTCGGACCAGTTCGACCTCTCGGTCGGGGGGCGATACACCAGCGACAAGCGCACCTCGCGCATTCTGCGGGAAACCTTCCTCGGCGGCTTCTCGGAGTATTTCGGCGGACCCGCGCGTGCCCCTATTCTGGTAACCACCGATTTTCTGGGATCGAAGACCTTCCAGGACTTCACCCCGCGTGCTTCACTTTCCTGGAAGCCGGATGACAACCAGAACGTCTATTTCAGTTTTTCGCAGGGCTTCAAGGGCGGCAGCTTCGATCCGCGCGGATCGGCGCAGGCCGCGCCGGACCTCGACGGCGACGGGGTGGCCGGCCCCGCGGACCCGGAGGACGTGTTCAATTTCCTGCTTTTCAAGCCAGAAACGATCACGACCTATGAAGTGGGCCACAAGGGGGCCTTCCTGGACGGCCGTTTCCGCCATTCTCTCGCGCTGTTCTGGAGCATCTACAAGGACGTCCAGATTCCGGGTTCGGTCGGCGTCGATACCGATGGCGATGGCCTGGAGGACACCTTCGTCGGCATTACCTCGAATGCCGGTCGTGCCCGCATCCGAGGCGTCGAGTGGGAGGCTGATGCGCATCTTGCCGACGACCTGTTCGGTGCCGGATCCAGCCTGAAGGCGCACTGGGCGATCGGTTATATCGATGCCCAGTTCAAGCGCTTCATCAACGCCTTCGGCGTCGATATCGCGGATCAGGCGACCTTCCAGAATACGCCGAAGTGGACCGCGAGCGTATCCTTGACGGCGTCCGCGCCGCTCGAGGTGCTGGGTACGCCCGGCAATATTCAGCTGATCCCGCTGGTTTCCTATCGCAGCCTGACGCATCAGTTCGAGATCTCGAGCCCGCTGCTCGATCAGCCCGGATATGCGCTGTTCGACGTGTCGCTGGTCTGGACCTCGGATGACGGACGCTGGCAGGTGGGCGTCCACGGCCGCAATCTGACCGATAAGCGCTATATCGTCTCCGGCTTCGACTTCGTGAATGACGAGACGCTGGCGCCCGAACTCGGCCTGGAAGGAACATTGACCGCCTTTTACGGCAATCCTCGCCAGGTCATCGGAACGGTGACGATCAACTTCTGAGCGGCGTTGGCGTCAAGGAGCGAAAAATGTCGGGGTGGCGAAGAACCGCCAGGGTTCTCGCCCCCCTTGCTTGCTCTCAGGCGACGAGTGGCAGAAAAGGATGATGAGCCTTACTCACAACGGCCGCATCTGCCAGGAGCGCAGAACAGGCCGGATCGCCATGCATGGGAGGGTGATGGGATGAGCGAATACGATGAGCGCTTCGTGAAGGTTCCCGACGGTCTCGACATCTTCTATCGCGACTATCCGGGGCCGTCACAAACGGATCGTCTGCCGGTTCTGTGTCTTCACGGTCTGACCCGAAACAGCGCCGATTTCGAGACGATCGCGCCACGCCTCGCTGAAGATCGCCGGGTGCTGGCGATGGATGTGCGCGGGCGCGGGCGCTCTCAATGGGATCCCGACTGGCGACGCTATCATCCGGGCAGCTATGTCGCGGACGCCTTCGCGCTGATGGATCATGAAGGGATCGATCGCGCGATTCTGATCGGCACCTCGATGGGCGGGATCATGAGCATGATCATGGGCGCGATGGCACCAACCCGCTTTGCCGGAATGGTGTTGAACGACATCGGACCGAAAGTGGAAGAGGCAGGCGTCGAGCGAATCTCGGGCTATGTCGGAAAGATGCCCGAAATCCGCAGCTGGGCGGACGCGGTGGAAGCGACGCGGACGCTCAATGAGGCGTTCTTCCCAGATCTTGACGAAGCGGAATGGAAGGCCTTTGCCCGCCGCCTTTTCCACGAAGATGAAGAGGGACGGCCGGTTCCGGCCTATGATCCCGCCATCCGCCGCAATTTCACCGAACGCAAGGACGAGGCCGCACCCGATCTGTGGGCCGCCTTCGAGGCCTGTCGGGACATTCCTATACTCGTACTGCGCGGCGAGACATCGGACATTCTCTCGCCCGAAACTGTCGCCGAGATGTATCGTCGCCACCCGAAGACGCATGCCGTGACAGTGCCGAACCGCGGCCATGCGCCGTTGCTCGACGAGCCGGCGGCGATCGAGGCGATCGATGACTTTCTGAAAACGTGCGATTCCGGCGCCTAGGCGACACATAAAAATGCGGATCGCCCGAGATGGACGCTCCGCATCGCCTCGTCTCCCCCAGCGGCAGACCACCGATGGAGCAATCTCAGAAGGAAAAGCGCAGCCGATCGGACCAAAAGCGTTCGAGATTGCGCAGATTGCGACGAAGGATCGTCAGATCCTCGACACTCCAGAGACCGTCCTCGAGCAGTTCGGCGAGCTGTTCTTCATAGAGTGAATCGATCATCCTGTGGACTTCCTGTCCGCGTTCGGTCAGCGAAATGCGCACCGCACGGCGGTCATGATCGGCCCGCGCGTGATTGATATAGCCAAGCTCGACCAGCTTCTTGAGGTTGTAGGAAACATTGGAACCCTGATAGTAGCCGCGCGTCTTGAGCTCGCCTGCGGTCATCTCGTGATCGCCGATATTGTAGAGCAGCAGCGCTTGCACCGGATTGAGCTCGTGACGGTCTTCCGCCTCCAGCCGATCCTTGATGACATCGAGCAGCCGCCGATGCAGCCGCTCGACCAGCGAAAGACAGTCGAGAAACAGCGCCTTCGTACGCGATTGCGGGCTTTCATCACCCAGCAGCATCGATCGAACGGGCTCCACACCCATGGTTCGCTCTCCCGGTTCGTGCCTGATGGTTGTTGCCATTCGAGCACGAGCCTAGCGGCGAGCCACTAAGAAGCCCTTAAAGGATGCGCTCAATTCGAATCATCGCCGTGCATTGCGCGGCGTGCCGGATCGCGTGGATGGCAGACCGCGCTGTCAGATCTCGCCATTGAGGCGACGGAAGATCGCCGAGAAGTCGAGATTGCCGTAGCCGGCATCGGCAAGCGCCGCATAGAGTTCCTCGGCATGGTGGCCGAGCGGCGTGTTCGCTCCGACCGATTCGGCGGTCTCCTTCGCCAGCCGCAGGTCCTTGAGCATCATCGCTGCCGCGAAACCCGGCCGGTAGTCGCGATTCGACGGTGCATTCGGCACCGGACCGGGTACCGGACAATAGGAAGTCAGCGACCAGCACTGCCCGGAGGACTGCGAGGCGATCTCGAAGAACTTGTCGTCGGCAAGCCCCAGCCGTCGCGCCAGCGCGAAGGCTTCCGCTGTGCCGATCATCGAGATCGCCAGCAGCATGTTGTTGCAGATCTTTGCCGCCTCCCCGGTTCCCGGACCGCCGGCGTGGATGATCCTGCCCCCCATCTTCTCAAGGATCGGACGCGCCGCCGCAAAGGCTTCATCCGGACCGCCGACCATGAAGGTGAGCGTCGCTGCCTCGGCACCAGCCACGCCACCGGAAACCGGGGCATCGACCATCGGGTGTCCCTTCGCCGCCGCCTGCTGCGCCACCTCGCGGGCGGTTTCGACATCAATGGTGGACGAATCGATCAGCAGCGCGCCTTCCTTGGCGTGAGCCAGCACGCCGTCTTCTCCCAGATAGACGGTGCGCACATGTTCGCCCGCCGGCAGCATGGTGATGACGACATCGGCCTCACGCACCGCTTCAGCGATGGAACCGGCGGTGCGTCCGCCGGCCTCCTCGAAGGCGGCGCGCTGCTTGTCCGACAGATCGAAGCCGACGACGTCATGGCCGGCCTTCAGAAGGTTCTTCGCCATCGGCAGCCCCATGTTGCCAAGGCCGATGAATGCGATTCTGGTCATCCTTCCCACTCCCGTTGCTGGATCCTTCTTGTCGTACCGTGCGTCTGCCGTGCCGGTCGCCATTCCTTCGTTCAGTCGAGTTTCAGCTCGCGCTCTCCCAGCGGGGCGAAATATGCCGCGATCTCGTCATCATGAACATCCTCAAGGCGCGCCGGGTTCCATTTCGGTTGGCGGTCCTTGTCGATCAGGATTGCCCGAACGCCTTCGAAGAAATCATGACCGCGGGTCATGATGCGATTGACGATGCGGAATTCCATCCTCAGATCCTCGTCAAGATCGAGCTGTGCCCCGCGTCGCAGCTGCTCGGCGGTCAGCTTCAACGAGGTCGGAGATTTGGCAAGCAGCTCGCCCCGGGTCGCGTACGCCCATTCCCCGTCATCGGATGCCAGCGACTCCAGCACTTCTTCGACCCGCTCATGGGCGAAGTGCCGGTCGATGGCTTCCTGATGCCCTGCGAGCGGCGCCGGCCCCGGGTCTTCATGAAAGGAATCGAGCAGCGCACCGACCGCCTGGGGATCGTCCAGATCGGACATTGCGACGAGCGCCGCCTTCAATTCTCCGAGGCGCGCAGCAGGCGTCACATGTGTCGCAACGCCGAGCCAATGGGTATCTGCCGCCTTCGCACGATAGCCGGTCAGGCCCAGATAATGGCCGACGCGCCCGGGAAGACGCGGTAGGACATGACCGCCACCGACATCGGGAATGAGCCCGAGGCCGGTTTCGGGCATCGCGAAGAGAATCCGTTCGCTCGCCACCCGGAAGCGCCCATGTACCGAAACGCCGAAGCCGCCCCCCATGGTGATGCCATCGAGCAGCGCGATGTAGGGCTTCGGGAAATGCCCGATGGTGCTGTTCATCCGGTATTCGTCATGGAAGAACCAGAACCATTCATCGCTGCCCTCGCGTGCCGAGCGGGCGACTCGCACGACATCGCCGCCGGCGCAGAAGGCGCGCTCACCCGTTCCCTCGATCAGCACCGCACCGACAGCTTCGTCCACCGCCCAGGCATCAAGCTGGCGCTTGATCGCCACGCACATCTCGCGGGTAAGCGCATTCAATGCTTTCGGGCGGTTGAGCGTAATGATGCCAAGCCGCCCCGCAACGGAAAACAGGACATCGCCATCCCCCTGCCCCGTGCCATGTTCGGCGGCGTTCCGGTCTTTTGTCATGAATGACCTCCCTGATCCGCACCCGTGACGAGTGATGTCTTGTGACCTTGTTGGGGCTGTCCTTGCCACACAGGCGCACGGCTGCCAAGATGCCGGCGACCGATCGCTTTGCCGTCTTCTTCCACCTGCCGGCGGCGATGGGTGGTGATCAAGGGAGGGCCGCATCATGACAGCGCAGTTCGATTCCTGGTCGGCGATGGTCGCCGCGCGTGAAGCCTATCTCGCCGGTCTGCCGCAATGGGTTCATGCCTGGATCGCCTGGATGACCTTCACCTTCGTTTCCAGCCTCTGGTTCGCCATTCCCCATCGTGAAGCGCGGGTGGTGCTTGCCGTCTCCATCCTGACCGCCCTCGGCGCCGATCTCGTCGGCTGGTTCTTTGGTTTTTCGCGCCTGTGGGGGGTCGTCCATCTGGTGCTGTGGATTCCCCTGATCCTCTATCTCGCGCCGCGCACGCCGTCGCTCAAGGCAGAGCGTTCGGCCTTCGCCATCTGGCTCAATGTCCTGATCGTGACCATGGGGGTGAGCCTGGTCTTCGATGCCATCGACGTCGTCCGCTATCTCGCCGGCCATGGCTGACGAGCGGACATTTCCGCTTCTGATCGCTCTCGGCGCCAATCTGAGGCGCAGGTGTGCGGATGGCACCGGAACCTCGCCGGCCGAGACGCTGCGCATTGCCCTTCAGGAATTGGCGACAGGCGGTCTGGTCGTCGAGGCGGCTTCCACCATTTACCGCACCCCGCCCATCGGCGGACCGGAAAGCCAGCCGCCCTATGCCAATCAGGTCATTGCTGGCCGCTTTTCCGGTTCACCGGCCGATGCACTCGACCTGTTGATGGAAATCGAACGGCGTTTCGGTCGCGAACGCACTGGTGCGGTGCGTCATGCGCCGCGCACTCTTGATCTTGATCTGCTCGATTTCGCCGGCAGGGTTCTGCCGGATTCCGCGACCTGGCACCGGGCCGCGGACGGCGAAATGCCGGACGCCCCGCTCATCCTGCCGCATCCGCGGATGCACCAGCGCGCCTTCGTCCTCGTTCCGCTGGCCGAAATCCGCGCCGACTGGCTGCATCCGGTGCTCGCCGTCAGCGCTTGCGATCTGTTGAAGGCGCTGGATCCGACCGACCGGGCCGCCATCCACCCATGGCCCATGACGAGTGGAAAGGCCTGAAGGATCCCATCACGCCGAATCGCTCAGACGACGGCGCGCCGCTTCGATCAGACGGACAAGGCGTGCCGGGACCGGTTCGTTCAACACACTGGCGTCGGCACGAGAGAGGATCCGATAATGTGCCGCGATGACGCACAGATGCCGCCGTGCCGACGGTCGGCCGCGCAGATAGCGGGCCAGCGCCCCCTCGGCTTTGCCGTCCAGCCGCCCTTCAACGAGCGCCCAGAGGAATTCGGCCGGTATCTCGTCAGCCTCTGCCATCGCGAGTGCTCCCGAGCTTTTCCCCGCATCTCCTCCGTCATTCGCTGAGAGCATGAACGATGGAGGGGGCGGCGAATGTTCCCCGCGCCCGCGTTCCTGCAAAATGCGGGGAGATGTGTGCGGGTTGCGTTCGATGGTGCTTGAGTTGGCCGGCATTTGTCGCCAAGATGCAGCCCGGATCGATCGAACGACGAAGACGGAAGACGGGGTGTCGATCCGCACGGCCCGTGTCCGGGTGGTTCGCCTGTCATCGCCGTAAGAGCGGTGGGCGGATTGCCCGTCCCGATCCGGCCACGGCATGCTTTGCGACTCCCTTCTTCCGGAATAGATGACACCGGACGAACGGCTGAGCCCGGGTATTCTCTTTCGAGATCCGGGCCGGTGTCGATCCGGTGCGACTTGGGACCCGATGGACCGCATGGAGGATCGCCGATGCCGAGACGCATCATCGAGCGACCCCGGGGAATCGAGTATCTTTCGATACTCGACGAAAAGGGGCGCGTGGACAAAAAGCTCGAACCCGATATCCCAGAAGAGACGCTGAAGGCCATTCACCGGCTGATGGTCTTCGCCCGGCTTTTCGACGAACGCACATTGCAGCTTCAGCGTCAGGGCCGGATCGGCACCTTTGCGCCGATCAAGGGACAGGAGGCCGCCCAGGTCGCCTCGGTGCTGCGGCTACGTGAACAGGACTGGTTCGTTCCATCCTTCCGTGAGACGGCGGCCCAGATCCATCGCGGGCTCACCCCTCAGGACGTCTGGCTGTTCTATGCCGGCTATCGCGAGGGCGTGCGGGTGCCCGAGCACGACCTGCCGCTGTGCGTACCGGTCGGCAGCCAGTGTCAGCATGCCGTCGGCATCGCCTATGCCTCGAAGCTGAAGAAGCGCGACGAGGTCACCATGGTCTTCCATGGCGACGGTGCGACCTCGGAAGGAGACTTCCACGAGGCGATGAACTTCGCCGGCGTCTTCCATCTGCCGGTCGTCTTCGTCTGCCAGAACAATCAGTGGGCGATCTCTCTGCCGCGCGAACGGCAGACGGCATCGAAGACGATCGCCCAGAAGGCGATCGCCTACGGCTTCGGGGGCATTCAGGTGGACGGCAATGATCCGCTCGCCGTCTGGGTCGCCGCCGGTGAAGCGGTCGAACGCGCGCGCAGCGAATCCGAACCTACCCTGATCGAGTGCGTCACCTATCGCCTGGCGGTCCACACCACCGCTGACGACCCGAAACGCTATCGCTCGGACGAGGAAGTGAAAGAGTGGGAGAAGAAGGATCCGATCCCGCGTTTCGAGAAGTATCTGAAAGCCAAGGGGGTGATGAGCGACAAGGACTTCGCGGCGGTGCGCGAGGAAATCCGGGAAGAGCTCAAGACCGCCTGGAAGGAAACCGAACAGGTGATCCGTGAGCTGGAGGCGACCCGCCCCGACGTCATCTTCGACGCGATCCATGCCGAGACGCCCCCCGAACTTGCCGAACAGCGCGCCTATTTCCTCAGGCGCCTGGAGCGGGAAGGAGGACGCCATGCCTGAAATCACATTGATCGAGGGCGTCAATCTCGCCCTGAAGGAAAAGATGGCCGAAAACGAGAATGTCGTCGTGCTCGGTCAGGATGTCGGCCTTGATGGCGGCATCTTTCGCGCCACCATCGGTCTGATCGAGGAATTCGGTGCAGACCGGGTGATCGACACGCCTCTTGCCGAAGCCGGAATCATCGGCATGGCAGTGGGAATGGCGATGAATGGCCTGATCCCGATCCCGGAAATGCAATTTTCGGGCTTTTCCTACACCGCTTTTCATCAGATCGAGAACCATGTCGCCCGCTATCACTGGCGCACGCGCGGCCAGATTCCGATGCCGATGGTGATCCGCATGCCCTATGGTGCGGGCGTGCGCGCCTTCGAACTGCATTCCGAATCGCGCGAAGCCTATTGGGCCCACACGCCGGGGCTGAAGGTCGTGATCCCCTCCACCCCACGCAAGGCCCGCGCCCTGCTGCGTGCCGCGATCGAGCATCCCGACCCGGTCGTCTTCTACGAGCCGAAGGCAATCTATCGGGCCTTCCGTGAAAACGTCTCCGATGAACCGGAAACGATGGAGATCGGCAAGGCGGAGGTGGTGCGCGAGGGCCGCCACATCACGATGATCGCCTATGGGGCGATGATGCCGCGGACCTTGGAAGCCGCCCGGATGCTGGCCGACGAGGGAATCGAAGCCGAGGTCATCGACCTGATGACGGTTTCGCCTCTCGACGAAGAGACGATCATCGAATCGGTCCGCCGGACCGGGCGCGCGCTCGTCGTCCATGAGGCGCCGCGAAGCTTCGGCCCCGCGGCCGAAATCATCGCCCGGCTCAACGACAAGATCTTCTTCGAGCTTGAAGCCCCGGTGGCGCGTGTGACCGGCTATGACATGCCGCCGCCCTTCTTTGCGCGCGAGCAGTGGTTCCTGCCCTCGCCGACGCGCATCGCCGACGAGGCGCGCGAAACACTGAAGCTCTGACCTGCCGGGCAAGGAGAACGAACAGATGCGCAAGGAATTCCGACTCCAGGATCCCGGAGAAGGCATCCACGAGGTCGAGGTTCTCGAGATCCTCGTCAATCCGGGTGATGAGGTCCACGATGGTGCGACCGCCTTCGTCGTCGAATCCGACAAGGCGGCGATCGAGCTGCCCGCCCCCTATGACGGCCGCGTCGTCGAAATCCCCGTGCATGTCGGCGACACGGTACGGGTCGGCGAACTGCTGATGGTCGTCGAGACCGAAGGCGGAGAAGCGGAAACGGCGCCGGCCGCGCCGGCCGCCCCTGCCGCCTCGGCGGGACCGGCAAGCACGGCACCGGCCACCACGGCGCAGGAAGTGGCGTCCGCCCCTGCCCCCGCCGTTCCTGCACAGGCCACAGCAAAAAGGCCTGAAGGACCGATCAAGGCAGCGCCTACCGCCCGGAGGCTGGCCAAGAAGCTCGGCATCGACCTGGCCGAGGTACCGCCTTCAGGCGCGCGCGGGCACATCACCCGCGCCGATGTCGAACGCTATGCCGCCGCCCGCGAAGCCGGCGCGACGGTCGCGCCGACGG
>RFIU01000148.1 GCA_003695555.1 Alphaproteobacteria bacterium | reverse complement strand
GGCCGAGCGTCTGGCCGAGACCACCGTCTCGTCGGTGCTGGTTTCGGCGAATGCCGCGCCGATGACGAGCGAAACGGTCGAATACGAACTCTCTCTTGACGGCCACCCGGTCAGCCAGGACGATCTCGAACGCCTTCTTTCTGCTGCGGCCGCCGAGGCCGACGCGCGCACCGCACCTACCGGGGCGGGAGAAGATGAGGCCGCCGGCAAGGCGGGAAACGGCCGGCCACCGCTGCGACTGCTGCATGCCTTTCCGCTCTTCCATGTTCTCGATGGGGTCGAAAGCCCGCGCCCGCCTGTCGGCCTGCATGGCCAGAAGCTGGGGATCGCCCTGCATGTCGTGCGGGTCGCCGATGCCCCCTTGCGGAATCTGCAGACGGCGATCGAGCGAGCCCATCTTGAGATCTCGGGCTTTGTCGTCGCGCCCTTCGCGGCGGGTCTTTCGTGTCTGACACCCGACGAGCGGGAGCTGGGGGCCGCGATCATCGACATCGGCGCCGGTCGAACCGCGCTCGGCATCTTCGCGGCCGGTCGTTTCGTCTTCGGCGACACATTGGCGATTGGCGGCGACCATGTCACCCGCGACATCGCGCAAGGACTGCTGACCCCGATCGAACAGGCCGAACGTCTCAAGACGCTTTCGGGCAGCGCCCTGGTGAGCCCGAGCGACGATCGCGAGACGATCGAGATCGTTCAGCTCGGTGGAGGCGAACGCGAACAGATGGCCGAAGTGCCGCGCTCGGCGCTGACCGGCATCATCGCCCCGCGTGTCGAAGAGATCCTCGAACTCGCCATGATGCGCCTGACGGATGCCGGCTTCGTCGGGCCGGCCGCTCGCCGCATCGTGCTGACCGGCGGTCTCGTGCAGCTGCCGGGTCTGCGCGAATGCGCGGAGCGGATGTTCGAAGGGCGCAGCGTACGCATCGGCATGCCGCGTGGCGTGCTGGGGCTGGCAGATGCGACCGCCGGTCCGGCCTTTTCGGTCGCTGCCGGGCTGCTCCACTATGCCGCCGAGCCTCCGGGCGAGGTGATTCATGGGATGCGAGCTTCGGGTCGTGGCATGACCGGAGCAGGCGGTTCGGGATGGAAGAAAGTCGGCCGCTGGCTGAAGGAGAATTTCTAGCGGCGAGCACGGAAGACGGCTGCAATCGGATAGTCGAAGCAAGGCGTGAGAGACGATAAGGCAAGAGAGGAGAAGAGGAAATGTCCATTCAACTGACGGCCATGGAGCTGAAGGAACTGCAGCCCCGCATCACGGTGATGGGGGTGGGGGGTGCCGGCGGCAATGCCGTGAACAACATGATCGCATCGAATCTGGAAGGAGTCAGTTTCGTCGTCGCCAATACCGACGCGCAGGCGCTGGCACATGCGCGTACCGAAACACGCATCCAGCTCGGTGTCCAGTCCACCCAGGGACTTGGTGCCGGGTCACAGCCCGATGTCGGCCGGGCCGCGGCCGAAGAGGCGATCGATCTTATCGAGCAGCATCTTGACGGCTGCCACATGCTGTTCCTGGCCGCCGGCATGGGCGGCGGCACCGGCACTGGCGCTACCCCGGTGATCGCGCGGCTGGCGCGAGAGAAGGGGATCCTGACCGTCGGCGTCGTCACCAAGCCCTTCCATTTCGAGGGCCGCAAGCGCATGGCGATCGCCGAAGCCGGTCTGGAGGAGCTGGAACGGGTCGTCGATACCCTGATCGTCATTCCCAACCAGAATCTGTTCCGAATCGCGACCGAGAAGACCACTTTCCAGGACGCCTTCGGAATGGCCGACGAGGTGCTTTGTTCGGGCGTGCGCTCGATCACCGATCTGATGGTGATGCCGGGGCTGATCAATCTCGACTTCGCCGACGTCAAGGCGGTGATGAGCGAGATGGGCAAGGCAATGATGGGCACCGGCGAGGCCGAGGGCGAGCGTCGGGCGATCGAGGCGGCGGGTGCGGCGATCGCCAATCCGCTGCTCGACGACGTCTCGCTCAAAGGCGCGCGCGGCGTCATCATCAACATCACCGGCGGCATGGACATGACTCTGTTCGAGGTGGACGAGGCGGCCAATCATATCCGCGATCAGGTTGATCCGGAGGCCAACATCATCTTCGGATCCGCCTTCAACGAAAATCTCAATGGCGTCATTCGGGTTTCGGTGGTGGCGACCGGTATCGATGCCGGCGAAGCCGCCGATGCGGGCGATGTCGAAGGCGCCGCCGTCGTTCACTTTCCGACCCGCGAGCAGCGTGTATCCGATGCCGCGCCGCTGGACGAGGCGAGTGAGACTGGCACGTCACGCGCCGGCGAGGAAACTGCGGTCGGAGGTGCTGGCGTGACATCGGCACGTGAAGAAATGGCCGAAGCGTCAACGGCTGAATTGGTGCCGGACATGGCGACAATGGAAGGCGCCGCCTTCATCGCTCCCGAACCCGAGCTGCCCGAAGACTATGAGGAGCCTGTCGGCAGAGCCGATCCCTTCGCGGAAGCCGCCTATGCCAATGTCCGCCAGGCTTCGAACGATCCCGGCGAGGAAACATGCGAAACGGATCCGACGGCACGCGGCCCGAGCCTCTTTCAGCGGATGACCGGCTTCGGACGCCGCCGTCAGGGACAACGCGCCCGGGCTGTCGACAAGATCGCACAATCGCCCGCCGACGTCGGCAATGACACGGCTGATCGGCCAGTGAAGAATAGCGTGCGGCGCGAACGGGTCGGGGGGCTCAGACCCGAGGATCGCGCGGTGCCCGCGCGTCCGGCCGGTAGCGAGGAGCAGCTGGAAATTCCGGCCTTTCTGCGCCGTCAGATGAATTGATCAGATAAATTGACCGGCCCTGCCGCTTCGCGGTGTGAGGCCGGCGGCGAAATAACGATGGGCGTCCGGACTCGTCCGGGCGCCCCTGCTCTCTCAGTTGCTGCTGTCAGCTGGCGGCATGGGAGATGGAAAACTCCTAAGAATCCTCTTCTCCGCTCCAGCCGTTGCTGACGTCGGAAGACGCATGAACCTGTGAGACTTCGCGCTTGAGCGCGCGCAGCAATGCTCGTACGGAGCCCCGGATCTGCGGGCTCGGGACCGCCATCAGGTCCTTGGCAACCTGCACCGCATCTTCGCTGAATTCCGGAAGCGGCTCGGTCGGGACATGCTCGTCTTCCTCCATAAGGGCCAGATCCTCGGCCGAGGGGAAAAAATAGGACAGATCGACGCCGAGCAGACGTGCCACGACATAAAGTCGCCCGGCGCTGATTCTGTTGCTTCCGTTCTCATACTTCTGAACCTGCTGATAGGAGATGCCGAGCGCACGCGCCAGCTCCTGCTGGGTGACGCCGCGTTCCGTGCGTCGCGCACGGATGCGCTGACCGACATAACGTTCGATCCGCCGTGCCCGGCGGACAAGATCGTCGCCCTGATCCATCTCGGGGTACTCGTGATCATCGGATTGGTGCTCTCCGGCGCCCGGAAGATCAGAAGGAAGTCTGCCCATATTCGGTCAACCTCTCATGCTAGCGGCGGAAACGATCATGGCCGGATCTCGTGGCTTGCGATCCGTTCCCAAAGATCGGATAAGAGAGCCGGAAGCGTGTCGCCCCCGTCTCCCGGATTGCAGTAGTGTCGGGCAGAATAGGACAACCTTCGGGATATGTACAGATGATATTTTTTCAAAATGTTTTGCACCAAATGAGAGCATATTCGCGATCTGTCCGGCGTCTTGCGCCGCTCCTGCTTCTGGTCGCCGTGGGCGCCTGTTCGAGCTCCCCCAAGGACACCTATATCGCCAGAGATGTCAATGTCTTGTACAATCTCGGCTATGAAAATCTCGAGCGCAGGAGATGGCAGGTGGCGGCCGCCGCCTTCGATGAGGTGGAACGCCAGCACCCCTACTCCATCTGGGCCAGGCGTGCCCAGTTGATGTCAGCCTATGCCCATTACCGGAACAAGAAATATGATGATGCGATTCTCTCAGCCCAACGGTTCTTGAGTCTGCATCCCGGCAACACGCTGGCTTCCTATGCGCACTATCTGATCGCGGTCAGCTATTTCGATCAGATGACCGACGTTCATCGAGATCAGACGGTGACCTTGAAGGCACGTGATGCCCTGCGCGAGGTGGTCAAGCGCTATCCCGGCACCGACTATGCGGTCGATGCCAAGCTGAAGCTGGACCTGGTGAACGACCAGCTTGCCGCCTACAACATGGAAGTCGGACGTTTCTACCTGCGACAGGAGCACTATCTTGCCGCCATCCTGCGTTTCCGGCGCGTCGTCGAGGAATTCCAGACGACGAGCCAGGTACCTGAGGCACTGCATCGCCTGGTCGAGGCCTATTCGGCGCTCGGCGTGGCGGATCAGGCGAAGCGCTATGCCGCGGTCCTCGGGGCGAACTATCCGGGCAGCAAATGGTATCGCTATTCCTATGCCCTTCTGGCCGGCAAGAAGCTGAAGAAGGACAAGCGCGGCTTCTTCGCGCGCCTGCTCGGGCGCTAGAAGGACCTGTCGCGGGGCCGCGTTCGGCCGGGACGGCCGGAGCATGATGCGTGCGGAGCCGAATCGGGGAATGCTGAGCCATCTGGAAATCCGCAATGTCGTGCTGATCGAGTCGCTTTCGATCTCGCTTTCGCCTGGCCTTACCGTGCTGACCGGCGAGACGGGAGCGGGCAAGTCCATCCTGCTCGACGCCCTCGGGCTCGCCCTGGGCCGGCGGGCCGATGCGCGGCTGGTGCGTGGAGGCGCCGAGCGGGCGAGCGTTGCGGCGGAGTTCCTGCTCGATGATGCGCGAATGACCGACCTTGCTGACGAGCTTGCGGATCTCGACATCAGCCTGACCCCCGGCGAGCCGTTGCTGCTGCGCCGTATGGTTCGCCGCGACGGGACGAGTCGCGCTCATGTCAATGACCAGCCGGTTTCCGTCTCGCTGCTGCGCCGCATCGGTGAGCGGCTGGTCGAAGTCCACGGACAGCACGACGAACGCGGTCTGCTGAACCCTGCAGGCCATCGGGCGCTTCTCGACGCCTTTGCCGGTGTGGCGAAGGAACGCGCCGGTCTGGAACGTGCCTTCGCCCGAGTTGATGAGCTGGAGGCCGAGATCACCGAGCTGCAGCGAGCGGCCGACGAGCGCGCCGAAGACCGCGAGTGGCTCGACCATGCGATCGAGGAATTGCGCGCACTGGCGCCTGAAGCCGGTGAGGAAACGGAACTGGCTGATGAACGGGCACGGCTGATGCAGGCCGAACGGATCGCCGGCGACCTTGACGAGGTCTGGCGGCGGGTGATGAGCGAAGGCGGGCTCGATGATATCGTTCGCCAGGTCCTGCGCCAGCTCGAACGGATTACGAGCGACGAGGTCGCGGACATCCTTTCGCCCGCCTTCGCCGCCTTCGATCGGGCGGCGATCGAGATGGCAGAAGGGGTCGAGGCGCTCACCCGTGCCCGTGAACAGCTCGCCTTCGATCCGGCGCGCCTGGAAACGGTCGAGGAACGCCTTTTCGCCCTGCGTGCGGCTGCCCGTAAGCATCAGGTTCCGGTCGTCGAGCTGCCGGCCCTCCTCGAACGGCTGGAGGCCCGCAGGGCGATGCTGGAAACCGGCGAAGAGCGGCTCGCAACCCTGCAGGCGGTGCGCGAACAGGCGGAGGAGGAATTGCGCTCGGCGGCCATGGCGCTGCGCAAGGCGCGCGAAGCAGCGGCGCGACGCCTTGACCGGCTGGTGACGAGCGAGCTTGCCCCCTTGAAGCTCGGCTCGGCGCGCTTTCGGACTCGCATCACGCCGCTCGAGCGGTCGCAATGGACCGCCGCCGGCAGCGAACGTGTGGCGTTCGAGGTAGCGACCAACCCCGGTGCCGACTTCGGCCCCTTGAGCCGGATCGCATCGGGTGGCGAACTCGCCCGCTTCATCCTGGCCCTGAAGGTCGTGCTGACCGATCGCACCGGCGCACCGACGCTGATCTTCGACGAGGTGGATCGTGGCATCGGCGGCGCGACGGCGGCCGCCGTCGGCGAGCGGCTCGCCCGTCTGGCGGCCGGAGCACAGGTGCTGCTCGTCACTCACTCGCCGCAGGTCGCTGCCCATGGCGATCATCATGTCTTCATCGAAAAATACGTGCCTGAGACCCGCGTCGGAACGGGCAATGATGCCGATCTGCCGATAGTCGCGCTGCGACCGCTCGATGAAGAGGAGCGCGTGGAGGAGCTGGCGCGGATGCTGGCAGGTGCGCAGGTCACGGTGGAAGCCCGCGAGGCGGCCAGGCACCTGCTGAGAGCGTCGCAGGCACCGGCAAGAAAGAAGGAGCCAGCCCGGTGAACCAGCCCGCCAGGCCCGAAAGACCAGAGCCCGTTCCGCCCGACGACCCGATCCGCCGCAAGCCCGTCGTGGCGCTGAGCGAAGAAGAGGCGAAGATCGAGCTTGCGCGCCTCGCGCGTGAGATCGCCTGGCACGACTATCTCTATTATGTCCAGGACCGGCCGGAAATCTCGGACGCCGAATATGATGCGCTTCGTGCCCGCAATACGGCGATCGAGCGGCGTTTCCCCCATCTTGTCCGGCCCGACAGCCCTTCGAAACGGGTGGGCGCACCGCCTTCCGACAAGTTTCCGAAGTACCGACATCCGAAACCGATGCTCTCGCTTGAAGATGCCTTTTCGGATGAGGAGGTGGCCGATTTCTTCGAGCGCGTGCGGCGTTTCCTCGGGCTCGACCCGACCGCCGAGATCGAGGTGACCGCCGAACCGAAGTTCGACGGCCTGTCGATCGCCCTGCATTATGAGGACGGTCGGCTTGTCGTCGCGGCGACCCGCGGCGATGGTTATGAGGGCGAGAACGTTACCCGCAACGCCATGACCATCGGCGACATCCCGAAGCATCTGCAGGGTTCGGGCTGGCCGAAGCAGCTGGAGGTGCGGGGCGAAGTCTTCATGATGAAGGAAGACTTCCTGAAACTGAACGAGGCGCAGAAGAAGGCCGGCAAGGCGACATTCGCCAATCCGCGCAATGCGGCGGCCGGCTCGCTGCGTCAGCTCGACCCCTCGGTGACCGCGGCGCGGCCGCTGCGTTTCTGCTGTTGGGGCTGGGGAGTGGCGAGCGAGTGGCCTTACGAAACCCGCTGGCAGGCCTATCAGGCTCTCCGGTCCTGGGGCGTGCCGCTCAGCCCGCGCAACCGTCTGTGTCGCAGCTTTGACGAGGTGCGCGCCTATTTCCGGAAGATGGAGGAAGATCGGGCAACGCTGCCTTTCGATATCGATGGCGTCGTCTTCAAGGTCGATCGCCTCGACTGGGAACGGCGTCTCGGCGAGGTGACGCGGGTGCCGCGCTGGGCGATCGCCCGCAAGTTTCCCGCGCATCGCGCCGAAACCGTTCTCAAGGCCATCGAAATTCAGGTCGGGCGCACCGGTGCGCTGACTCCGGTTGCCAAGCTCGAGCCGGTCACCATCGGCGGCGTCGTGGTTCAGAGCGCGAGCCTTCACAACAAGGGCGAGATCGAACGTCTCGGCGTGATGATCGGGGATACCGTCATCGTCGAACGCGCCGGCGACGTCATTCCCCATATCGTCGGGGTCGTGAAGGAAAAGCGTCCGCCCGACGCGCGTCCCTTCAAGTTCCCGAACCACTGCCCGGTCTGTGGTTCGCTGGTCGTGGCTGACGGTGCGATCCTGCGCTGTACCGGCGGGCTCTTCTGCCCGGCCCAGCGGGTCGAACGGCTGCGACATTTCGTTTCGCGTGATGCCTTCGATATCGAGGGGCTGGGCGAAAAGCAGATCCAGACTCTCTTCGAGAAGGGCGCGATCCGAAGTCCGGCGGACATCTTCACGCTGCCGCAACGCAATGGCGAAATCCACCTTGAGACATGGGAAGGC
>RFIU01000147.1 GCA_003695555.1 Alphaproteobacteria bacterium | reverse complement strand
TTCGAAAAGAGCTTCAGTAGTTGTATTCGACCGTGAAGCCGTAGCGCGCCGGCTCGCCGAAGAGGGCGAAGGCGATGCGCCCGCCACGCTGGGTGAAGAGATGGGTGATGTACTCTTCATCGAAGATGTTCTTGCCCCAGGCCGAAAGCTCCCAGTGGCCGCCGGGCGAACGCCAGGAAAGCCGGGCGTCCCAGACGTCATGGGCATTGGCGCGGGAGATCGGGTTGTTGGACGGGTCGAAGAACATCCGGTCGCGGTAGGTGACATCGACACGCCCCGTCAGCTCACCCCAGTCGGCGCGATGCGTGTACTGGACATAGCCGCTGGCCGAGTGCGGCGGCGATTCGCGAAGCTCATTGCCATTGAAGCTTCCCGCCTCGAGGATCGAACCGTCCGGTGCAACCGAAGGCTGGCCGGTAAAGCGCCGGAAGGTGGCATCGAGATAGGCATAAGTGGCGCCGATCTCGAGCTCATTGGTCAGCAGCGCGGTGAGCTCGACTTCGACGCCGCGCGAACGGGCGCGGCCGGCGTTCTCGGTGATGAACTCGCCGAAGGTGGCGCCGACCGGCTGGAAGAAGCGGGTCACCTGCAGGCCGCGGATCTGGGTCCAGAAGCCGGTGACATTGAGACGCGCCCGGCGATCGAAGAGGTCGCTCTTGATGCCAGCTTCATAATTGCGCGCCTTTTCCTTGCCGAAGGGCGTCGTCGCCTGACTCGCGGTCGAGGGCGAGCCGGTGAAGCCGCCCGACTTGAAGCCGGTCGAGACCAGCGCATAGGCCATCACATCGTCATTGATGCGATAGTCGCTGGCCACCCGCCAGGACAGGTCCGACCAGGACTTGTGAGCCTGAACGGGATCGAACGGCTTGAGCAGCAGCGGCAGGCCTGAAATGATCTCGTTGGAGACGGTAACCTCCTTGCGCTCGGTGGACCAGCGCAGGCCGGCGGTCAGCTTCCAGTCGCTGGTCAGATCATAGCTGGACTGGCCGAAGACCGCGAAGCTGGTGCTGTTCATCCGCTGAATCGATTGCGAGTCGGATGGACCGAACGGGAAGGACGGCGGCGCGAAGGGGGCTGCCGCCGGCCCGCCGAGGGTCGGGAAGAAGAAGCGCTCGGTGCGGTTGATGTCCTCGAACGAGAGCAACGAGCCGAGGATCCAGGTGAAGCGCTCGCCGGCCGGCGAGGTGAGCTGCGCCTGCACCGTGTTCTGAACCGACTTTTCCACCGCCGAGTCATTGACGTCGAAGGTGAATCCCCGATCCGGCGGGGCGGTCAGCAGCGGACCGGGATTGCCGGAACTGCCGGTCAGGTCGATCTGCGGCGCGAAAGGCGGCAGGCCTTCCGAATCCTCGAGAAAGCGGAAGTCCGCCTCACGGTGGGAATAGATCAGATTGAGGTCCGCAAAGTCGAAGGCGTATTCGGTCTTGACCGCCACGCCCCAGATGTCGCGGTTGGCGAAACCTTCGGTTTCGGCCAGCGTCGTGAACGGATCGCCCGCCCCGCCGAGTGCGATATTGACGGCGATCGGGTCGGAGGCGCAACCGCAATCATGCAGCGGGCCCCTGGAACCGACCGGCTCGCGATTGGTCTGGCCGTGATGTTCGTCGGCGCCATCGGCCATCACCGTCAGGGTCAAGCGCTCGTTTGCCTCCCAGCGCAGATGCGACCGCCAGGTGAAATTGTTCAGCTCGCCCTGATCCTTGCCGAAATCGGGGTTGGGAACGACCACTTGCGAGACCGGATCGACATAGCTCTCGAGCACATTGGTGAGGAATCCGTCGTTCTTTCGGCGGATGAACGAGAACTTGCCATAAAGTCCCTTGGCGATCTGACCCGAGACCAGTCCCTGGGTGTCGAAGGTGTCGTAATTGCCGACCGTCTGGCGCAGACGAACGATGGTCTCGGCGCTCGGTTGCAGGGTGACGAAATTGATCGAGCCGGCGATCGAGTTCTTGCCGGCGAGCGTACCCTGCGGACCGCGAGCCACTTCGACGCGTTCGAGGTCGAAGATGTCAAGCGTCTGGGCCGACCGCGCGGCGATATAGACCCCGTCAATCGACACCACCACCGCATCGGATGCCGCCGGGCCGTCCTCCTTGGTCGAAATGCCGCGAATGGCGATTTCCGGCTGGCCGAGCGTGAATGCCGAGAAGACCAGACCCGGCGTGCGGCCGGCGACCTCGTCGAGGGTCGCGATATTGTTTTCGCGCAGATCGTCACCGCCGAGCGCGGTCACCGCCATCGGCACGCTCTGAAGGCTTTCCGCGCGACGCTGGGCGGTCACCACGATCTCTTCCAGTGAGCCGATATTCTTCTGCTTTTCCTGTGCGGTCTTTTCGTCACTCTGGACATCCGTACCCTGCGCCTGGACGGCCGAGGTCGGCCAGCCCGACGCCGCAGCCAGAATCAGCGCGAAGGTCGCGCCCGTGAAAGGCCGCACCCAATGTTCATGAGACACAATTCTTCTCCCTGTTCCGTCATCCCGTATCATGGATGGCGTGCCTGCCTGCCGCTCTCCTCGATCGACCCCGGTCAACAGACCCCGGCACGCAATGGTGGCCCGAAGACCACCGGATCCTTCTTTTATCCTTGAAATATCCGAATCTTCAATATGAAATTTTCAACTTGAAGCGTTTCTCGCAAGATTCTTTCTGGTGTCGTTGCGCTTATGTCACAGTCCGATCAAATTTCACGTGAATTCCGTATCTTAATGCGAATCGGAAGTCGGCATTCCGACCCTGACATCGCGCATTGTATTCAGGTCGTTTCGTATTTGTGTATCACTTCCGGCGTGACGAAGACGTCTCGGCGCGCTTGCCTTGCCGCAACAAACGGCGACCCGCCGGGGCCACCCGCATCACCATCCTGGCAGAACCGTACCGCTGAAAGGCTGCCCTAGGAAATGCCGGCTCGCGATGCATCCTGCCAAGGGATGGTTGGCCTCATGAACCGTGCCGCTGAAAGGTCGCCCGAGGAAATGCTGCCCGACGGTGCATCCTGCCAAGGGATGGGTCTTCTCGCGGGAAGATCCCGACCATCAACGGATGTCGCCCCGTCGATGAATCCCGACCTGCCGATGGCTCGCGTCGCAAGGCCGGACCGTTTGGCATCATCCCCTGGCTGCATGTGCCATGCCGTCCCCCTATCATCATCCTGCCGCTTTTCGCTCCCATCCTGTCCTTGAGACCGGCACCGATGGGGCGTCACGGCGGCGTCAGACGAAACGGGGGCGGCATGACATCGGCGCGAATGGGCAGGACGGTGGGGACCGAAGCGACACGCATGGGCAGGCGACGATCGGGAGGCACCACCTTATGCCCCTGTCCCGCCCGCCGGTCGCTTCTGCTGATGGTTCCGCTGGCTGCGGTCCTCGCCCTCCTGTCGGCCGCCGCCTTCGCCGCGGCCGCAGGCGATCCCCCTGCAAGCACGGACCGTATCGGGCAGGGCAAGACACCGAAGGACGGATCCGCCCATGCACCCGCGGAGCGCCCGCCGCTGCTCGTTCCGGTGCCCCCGCCAGCGCCGCGCCGACCGGCGGATCCGAACGCCAGCCCCGGCATTACAGCCGCGTCACGACCCTGGCTTGCGATACCGATGCCCGACGGCGGTATCGCCTGGATCCGGTTGCCCAAACTTGAGGCGCGAACCCAATGGCTGAGCGACGAAACCTTCCGACGCGCCGAAAAGCTGCTGCGGCCCGATCTCGACTTCGACAGCCGCCTGATGCTGGGAGCCAGGGCCCCCTTCGGACGGCTGATGGGCGGCCAGTGGCTGCACCTTTCGGACGAGCAGATCTATGCCCGCTTCGGTCGCCTGCCCGACGGCAGTCTTCCGCTGGAAAGCAGTCGCGGCATCTATTCCGGCATGTTCACGGCCGGGGCCGAGCGGCTGGTCAGCCCCAATGTCCTGCCGGACGCCCACCCGCCGCCGATCGATATCCTCGGTCATTGAGGGCAGGGAAAGTCGGCCGCCCGTTCTCCCGCCGGGATCGGCGGGAGCAGGACGGACCGCAAGCAGCTAGAATCGACGGTCGAGGAGGAGCAAACGATGACCGTCATGACCGCTGCCACCAAGGGTGCCGGGGCGGCACCAGCGGGCCCGCCGCCGATGGCAGGAACGCGCCGGCTTGCCCACCTGCCCGGCGAATGGGGCCCGCCCGTCATCGGCAACACCTTTCAGGATCTGCGCGATCCGCGCGGCTATACGCGACGGATGTACGACCGCCATGGCCCGGTCTATCGCCACCGCCTGTTCTTCAAGCCGCAGGTGGCGCTGATCGGACCACAAGCCAATGAATGGTTCCTGCTCGATCGCGAGCGCGTTCTCTCATCGGCAGGCGGCTGGATGCCGTTTCTTGCCGGACTCTTCGACAGAGGCCTGATGCTGCTCGACTTCGACGAACACCGTCTGCACCGCAGGATCATGGGACAGGCCTTCAAGGCACCGGCGATGCGCCGCTACTGCATGCGCATGGATGCCGCCATCCCGACCGCGATCGCTGCCTGGGGGCGGACCGGCAGCTTTCGTTTCTATGATGCGATCAAGCGTCTGTCTCTCGACCTTGCGACCGAAATCTTCCTCGGTCTGCCGCCGGGCCCGGAAAGCGCCCGGATCAATCGGGCGCTGACCGACATGGTGCAGGCTGCGATGGCGCTGATCCGCCGTGATCTGCCCGGAACGCGTTTCGGTCGCGGGCGGGCCGGGCGCCGCTTCATGGAACGCTTCCTGTTCCCCAGGATCGAAAGACGCCGGGCGGAAGGCGCGCGCGGCGACGACACCCTTTCCCTGCTGGTGCGCGCCGAGGACGAGGAAGGTCGCCGCCTTTCCGATCGGCAGATCGTGGATCATCTGATCTTTCTGTGGATGGCCGCCCATGACACCATCACCTCGTCAACGACCACCCTGGTCTATGAGCTCGTCCGCCATTTCGATTGGCAGGAGCGACTACGGGCCGAGGTCATGGGCCTCGGTCTCGAACGGCTCGACCATGAGAATCTCGGTCGGCTGATGCTCGTCGAGGCCGCCTTCAAGGAGGCGCTGCGGCTAAATGCGCCGGTTCCCGGCCTGCCTCGCTTGACGCTGCGCGACACCTCATTCGCCGGTCATGAGATCCCGGCCGGCACGCTCGTCGGCATTTCGCCGACCTTCGTTCACCGCATGAAGGAAATCTGGGATGCGCCGGAGCGTTTCGACCCGCTGCGCTTTACCGATGCGGGTGGGGCGAAGACGCGCCACCGCTTCGCCTGGGTTCCCTTCGGCGGCGGTGCGCACATGTGTCTCGGCCTGCATTTCGCCTACATGCAGGCGAAGCTGCTGATGTTCCATCTGCTGCGCGAATGGCGGTTGGAACCGATCCGCCACCCTTATGAGACGCGTTTCCAGATCATGCCGCTGACCCGCCCGCGAGACGGATTGCCGATCCGGATGCGCCGTTTGTAAGAGCCGGCTTCGGTCTAGGTGACAGACCATGGAAACGGGAGGGGTCGCTGACGGCCCTGCCATGACGGAGGAGGGGAGATGGAAGACCTCTATGACTATATCATCGTCGGCGCCGGCTCGGCCGGGGCGGTGCTCGCCAACCGGCTGAGCGCCGATCCGCGCAACCGGGTTCTGCTGCTCGAGGCCGGGCCGAAGGATTCCAACCCCTTCTTCCACATGCCGCTCGGCTATGCGGTGACGCTGAAGTCGAGACGCTACAACTGGCAGTTCCCGACCGCCCCCGATCCCGAAACCGGCAACCGCGTCCATCTCTGGCCGCGCGGCAAGGCGCTCGGTGGCTCGTCGTCGATCAATGCGATGATCTATATACGGGGCAATCCGGGCGACTATGACGGCTGGCGCCAGATCGGCTGCGTCGGCTGGGGCGCGGATGATGTGCTGCCCTATTTCAAGCGCTCGGAAGACTATGAACATGGCGCCGTTCCCGGTCATGGCGTCGGCGGCCCGCTGCCGGTGCGCGAAGCGGCCTTCGTCCATCCGCTCTCACTGGCGCTGATCGAGGCCTTCGAACAGTCCGGCATCCCGCGTCGCGACGACTTCAATGTCGGCGCGCAGGAAGGCGCGGGGCTGTGTCAGTTCACCATCGAGAAGGGGCGACGCGCCTCGACTGCGCGCACCTTTCTGAAGCAGGCAATGGGCCGGCCCAATCTGCGCATCCTGACCGAAGCGCTGGCGCACCGCGTGGTGATCGAGGAAGGACGGGCCGTCGGCGTCGCCTACGAACGCCACGGCCGCACGCACATCGCACGGGCCGCCGGCGAGGTGATCCTGTCGGGCGGGGCGGTGAATTCGCCGCAGCTGCTCGAACTTTCCGGAATCGGGGATGCCGAACGTCTGAGAGCGCTCGGCATCGCGGTCGTCCGGCATCTGCCCGGGGTTGGGGAAAATCTTCAGGATCACTACAGCGTTGGCCTGTCCTGGGTGCTGAAACCCGGCACGCCGTCGCTCAACAGCGAGGCGCACGGGCTGCCAATGCTGAAGTCGCTGGTCCGCTATCTCGTCCACCGTGACGGCATGATGGCGGTCGGGCCCGCCCATGTCACCGCCTTTGCCCGCACCCGCCCCGAGCTGCTCTGGCCCGACATCCAGTATCATGCCGCGCCTGCGAGTCTGGATGCCGACGCCTACAAGAGAAACGAACTCGTCTTTCATGAGGAGCCGGGCATCACCATTGCCGTGTGCGTGCTGCGTCCCGAAGCGCGCGGTTCGATCCACGCGACGAGCGCCGATCCGCGCGTCTATCCCGAGATCCGGCCGGAATATCTCAGCGCCGAGAGCGACCGGCGCGCGACGGTGGACGGGCTGAAGCTGACGCGCGAGGTCTTTTCACGGCCGGCGCTTGCCACGCTCATCGAGCGCGAAAGGGAACCCGGCTGCCACGCCCGCAGCGATGCGGAGCTGCTGGCGCTCGCCCGCGAGACGGGAACGACGATCTATCACCCGGTCGGCACCTGCGCGATGGGTCCGGCGGACGACCCGATGGCGGTGCTGACCCCCGATCTGAAGGTCCGTGGCGTGGAAGGGCTGCGGGTCGCCGACGCCTCGATCATGCCGCGGCTGGTGTCCGGCAACACCAATGCCCCGTCGATCATGATCGGAGAGAAGGCGGCCGATCTGATCCTCGGGCGCGAGCCACCGGCCGGCGAACCATGGCCGGCCGATCCGCGCCATGCTCCGGCGCCCGGCGATGCCGGCGCCGCCTGATCCGACAGCCGGCGGCCGGGCCCGAGAGACCCCCGACCCTGCTGTGCGCATCGCCACCTATCACGGCGCCCATCAACGGCGCAGCGGATGAAAATGGATATGGGCGATCAGCATGTCCACCCGCTCGCCGTCAGCAGAGAGCGGCATCACCAGTGTCGAATAGAACAGAAAATCCTTGCTGCCCCAGGTGACCGGAAGCTTCAGACAGAGATAGGGCCGCTTCGTCGATGCGGCCCAGGTGAACCGTTCGACCAGCCCTTCGACCCGGGAAAGCTGTTCCGCCCAAAGTCCAGTGGGATCGCGTCCCCATGCCGAAGCCACGTGGCTGCCGACCAGCCGGGCCCGGAAAGAGGGGCGTGCCGGATCCGTCCAGAAGACATCGCACAATCCGACGCCGCTGAGATGGCGACCCATGACCCGCGGTGAGAAGTCGCGCCGCGCCGGCATCCGGCGTTCTCCGCGAGCGGTGAACCACCAGCGATGCAGGACGCGGCCGCCTTCCCATGGAACAACGGTTTCGGCCGTCACTTCATGAAGAGCGGGAATATCCGAATCGCGACGACCGAGGTCGGAATCGCTCATGATCTTCCATCCATTCCCCTTCCCCCTGAACGCCCGATTAGCAGGGTGCGATGGGTACGAAATGAACATGGGCGATCAGCATGTCCACCCGTTCGCCGTCATCGGAAAGCGGCATGACCAGTGTCGAATAGGAACGGTAATCCTTGTTCGCCCAGTCGAGCGGCAGATCAAGGCACATGTAGGGCCGACGTTCGCGCACCACCCAGCGATATCGGGCGATGATCGGCGCGCCGTTAGGCACCTCGCACATCGGCAGACCGGTGGGATCGAAGTTCATGATATCGACGAGATCGCTGCCGGCAAGACGGACCCGAAAGTCCGGTTCCTCGCCATGAGAAACGTCGTGCAGCACCATCCCGCCGAGATGGCGGCCCATGATCCGCGGTGAAAAGTCGCTTCGCGAGGGCATCCGACGCCCCCGCCTGGCGCCATGCCACCAGCGGTGCAGAACGCGCCCGCCTTCCCAGGGGATCCGCGTATCTTCTTCTACCGGCACGAGCGCCGCAAGACCCGGGTCGCTCGCGCGCGGGTTCCGTTCATCCACCGTCCATTCCGATCTCTTCGCCACTGTCAGTTTGCGTTTTCGGCAGCGGCACACCGACCAGGCTATCTTTACTATTCTACTATATCGCACGCCGGTCCGAAAGGTGCCCGCCGGCGGAACCGTACTTGCCAGCATCGGGGGAACGCGCCAGAATGCGTCCATGGCTTCCTTTTCTTCCTGGCTTGGCCCAATGCACCGCCAACTTGCGGAAGGCCGCATGAGCATGTCGGTGGAAATGGTCGATCCGGCGCCAGACGCGCCGGGCGACTGGCAGCACTTGCAGCCGGTGCGCGATATCTGGGATTCCCTTCCCAGAGAGGGGTACGACCTTCCCCGTCGCGGCGCCCTGCGGGCCGAGCGCCTGCGTCGCTTTCTGCCCGGGATGACGCTGCTGGAGCTGCTCGATGACGAGGACATCCGCTGGTCGATCTATGGCGGCGAGCATGAGTACTGGCTGGGCTCCAGCCTTCGCGGTCGGCGGGCAAGCGAACTGGACACCGACGGCGCGCGCGGGATCGCCCGGCTGAGCTGGCGGATCTTCCGTAGCCGCGAACCCGGCCATGTGCTGATGCGCTACTTCTCGGTCGGCGAGGGTGGACAGCGCAAACTGCGCCTTACCTCCTTCACCCTCGCCCTGCCGATGCGCGATGAGCCCCATGGCGCGCTGTTGTGCGCCACCCGCTTCCGCCCCGAGCCTTCGGGCGACGAGCTGCCGGACCCGGCCGGCATGATCTAGAGAAGGTGCGCGGTGTGAAGACATCCGGTGCGCGCAACGACAAGGCGACGAAGACGCGGGAGTCGAAACCTGCACCGGATCCCGACATTCTGCTGGTTTCGCGTCATATCGTCCCGCAGCCGGGCGGTTCTGCCGTGGTCTATGATGCCCTCGCGCGTGCGCTTGAAGGGCGCATGATGGTGCTTTCGGCCCGTCATGACGCATCCAGCGGACGCCCCTTTGCCGGCCTTGCCGCTTTCGATGCTGATCTTGGCTATCCGATCGTCCGCATTGACCATCTGCGTCCGCCACTGGCAGGCGCCCCGCGACGCGGCCTTGCCCGGCTCATCGACTTTGCACTGGTCGATCTGCCAATCATGCTGCGAGTCCTGGCCGCGATCGTCGGGATCGTTCATCGACGCCCTATCCGAACCGTCATCATCGGCGAACTGGTCTATGGCGGCTGGCTGGTCTTTCCGGTCCGCTATCTGCTGGGCCGGCGCGTCGTCCTTTACACCCATGGCGAAGAAGTCGCTGATGCGGACGCGTCGCTTGCCGATCGGCTGCGCCCCCTCTTTCTGCGCCACGCCCATGGGATCATTGCCGTTTCGCGTTTCTGCAAGTCGATGCTGGTTTCGCGCTACCGACTGCCACCGGCCCGCATTGCGGTGATCGAGAATGCGGTCGATGCCCGCCGCTTTGCCGCCGCCCGACCCGACCCCGCCTTCGCCGACCGGCTGCCGGGCGGGCAGGGCCCGCTGCTGCTGGCCGTCGGGCGGCTGGTACGGCGCAAGGGACACGACCGACTGCTGGAGGCGCTGGCCCGACTTCCCGAGCGTCACCGCGACAGCCGCCTTCTGATCGTCGGTGACGGCCCGCTCGCCGGCGAGATTGACGAGACGATCGAAAGGCTCGGTCTTGCCGGGCGGGTGCGACGGACCGGCCCCCTCACACAGGACGAGCTGCTCGCCGCCTACGGCCATGCCGACCTCTTCGTGCTGGCCACCCGGACGCTGGAGAACGGCGATACGGAAGGCTTCGGCCTCGTCTTTCTCGAGGCAAATGC
>RFIU01000146.1 GCA_003695555.1 Alphaproteobacteria bacterium | reverse complement strand
GGATCGTCCAGCGCGGGCGCCGCCGGCAATGCGGCGCGCGGATCGGGTTGGAGCCTCTCGTCTTCGAGCTGGCGACCCTCGCGATTGCCGGGCAGGTCCTTTTTCTCGCCGACCTGCACGGGATGGATGCCCTGCTGGTGACGGTTGCCGGCGGTCTGCTGCTGGCGCTTTCGGTGATCGACGCTCGCCATCTGCTGATCCCCGACGGCGCGAGTCTCGGCCTTGTCATCCTAGGCCTGCTGGAAGCGGCGGTTGCCGCGGTCCCGCCCGGGCTCGTCGATCGGCTGATCGGCGCGGGGGCGGGCTGGATGGTGTTCGTTCTGATCGAATCCGGCTATCGGCGCCTGCGGGCCCGTGACGGGCTGGGCCGCGGGGACGCCAAGCTGTTCGCTGCCGCCGGCGCTTGGCTCGGCTGGCAGGGCCTGCCCGTCGTGCTGGGGCTGGCAAGTCTTGCGGCGCTGCTTTTCGTCGGTCTGCGTGCCCTTCATGAACGGCGACTTCCTGAAGCATCGCGAGCGATCGCTTTCGGGCCGTTTCTCGCTCTCGGCCTGTGGGGCGCGCTGCTGGTCGCGCGCGCGCCCCTTCTCGAATTGGCCTTTGCGCCCCTCTAGGCGGCGCGGGGTGCCCAGCGCCTCATGATCAGATGGTCGATGGAAACCGGCCCGGGGCCGCGCGCAATCACATAGAAGAGCGGGAAGGCCCACATGATGTGCGTGTTCCAGAACACCAGCCATTCGGGATAGACGAAGAACTGGATGACCATCGTCATCACCATAAGACCGGCGGCACCGAGGCGCGCACCGAGCCCGAGTACCAGCATCAGCGGAAAGACGTGTTCGGCGAAGGCGGCGAGCGAGGCAGCCAGATGCGGGTCGACGAGCGGCAGTTTGTATTCCTCCTTGAACAGCATCACGGCCATGCCGCCCGGCGAGCAGTCGAAGCTCGTCAGGCAGTCCCAGGCGTTGACCTTGGTCTCGCCCGACAGCCAGAACATCGGTGCGATGGCAAGCCGTGCGAAGAGCTGCAGGAACCATTCCGGCGTACGTTCGAACCAGCGGTACCAGGGGGCAAGACGGCAGGCGAGGCGGACGAGGCCGCCGGATGCGTTCTGTTCGCTCATGTCTTGTTTCCTTCCTCTGATGTGGTCGGGACGCCGGCTTCCTGCCGGCGATGGCAACGGGCGAAGATCCCGTGATCGAAGGCGAATTTCAGGGCGAGCTGGGGGGAGAAGTCGCCGCTGCTCGCCAGGCCGGCCGAGATCGCATCGGCGAGCATCGCGCCGTCGGCAAGCGAGCGCAGAAAGGCGTGAACCGCTGGTTCCAGCGCGACGAAGCGCGATTCGTCGTCGATGCGCACGACCAGTACCCGTTCGCCCTCGCGCTCGAGCAGACGTTGTGCCTGCGAATCGGACAGGACCAGACGTCCCAGCGCGAAGCGATAGAGCGAAAGTACCGGCCAGGAGCTGGCGACGAGCCGGACATGGGGTCCGAAATCGAAGCGCAGGGCAGCCGCCTCGTCTTCTGCGAGGCCGGCAAGGGTATGCGGGTCGAGCGGCGGTTCATCAACGGTGCGAAAGACGGCAAAGCCCGCTTCTTCCAAGGCCGCGACATCGGCCAGCCAGGGCATTTCGCGGGCGGCCGGCCAGTCGCGCAGGAAATCGGCCATTTCGGTACCGTAATGAGTGAGCCGTCCGTCGCGCGGCGGATGGGCGGCGGCGAAGGCGCGCACCAGCTCGGTAAAGGCCTCTTCGCCGACAAGAGCGAGCAGCGCCGGATAGAGACCGGCAAGCGCGCCACGAAGGGCGCCGAGGACATTGTTGCGATGGATCCGCATTGCCCATTCCGCGGTCGGCCGGCCGAGCCGGTTGGGCCGCACCAGTTCGGCGAAACCGGCATCTTCCCCGGCCAGCATTGCCGTGAAGCGATCCTGAATCATGGCCGGATCGGCAGTGTCGGCAGCCGCCCCGCCGCCGCCTGTCGGCAGCGCCGAATGGCGCATGGGGGAAGGAGCTCCGGCCTCAGGCGGCATCGTTTTTCCTTTCCGGCTTGCCACCATCAGGGCCGGGTCCGGCCGCCTTGTCGTTCTGCCGCCCGGTCGAGGCCTGAAGCACGGCGGCGGCGCGCGCCGCCTCGGCCAGCAGTTCGGCGAAGGGGGGCAGATGGTCGTCGCGCTCGATCAGGGTGGGGTGCGCGCCGAAGCGGGCGACGACGGTCTCGAACAATGCCCAGACGTCCGCTGCAACGGGAGCGTCATGGGTGTCGATGCGGAATTCGCCTTCACGGTGATGCTCGATCGTATGACCGGCAAGATGGTATTCGCCGATCGCATCGCCCGGCAGCGCGTTTAGGTAACGGTCGATCTCCCAGCCGTGATTGAGGGCCGAGACATGGAGATTGTTGATGTCGAAGAGCAGGCCGCAGCCGGTTCGCTCGACCAGTTCGGCAAGGAATTCCGCCTCCATCATTTCTGAAATCGCAAATTCGAAATAGGTGGAAGGATTCTCGATCAGGATCGCACGGCCGAGCAGATCCTGTACTTCTTTCACGTGATCGGTGACCAGTTCGAGACTTGCGCGGTCATAGGGCACCGGCAGCAGGTCAGCATGATAGCGCCCGCCACGTCGGCACCATGCGAGATGTTCGGAGACGAGCGCCGGACGCAGTCGCCCGACCAGGATCTTCAGGCGCGCAAGATGGTTCCGGTCGAGCGGCTCGGCACCACCGAGGGAGGCGGAAACGCCATGCACCGACAGGCCGACATGGCGGCCGATCGCAGCGATACAGGCCAGCCGCGGACCGCCTTCGATCATGAAGTTTTCGGCATGGATCTCGACAAAAGAAAGGCCGGGACGCCCCGCCTCGCGCAGGACGTCGCCTTCATATTCGGTCTTCAGGCCGATCCCCGCCGCATCAGGCGGCAGGGATCGGACGCTTTTGCTCATCAAGCTGCCCGCGCGTCAGGTGTGCTTCGGCTTCTTGCTGCCGCCGACCAGCTTTTCGCACATGCCCTTCGGTACGAACATCCAGGCATTGCCCTGACCGTCCACCTTCGAGGTGCCGGCGCAGCTCGTGCCCGGGCCGGCCTTGCAGTCGTTCTTGCCGGCCTTGGCGACGCCGTAGCACTTCTCGACCTCGACCTTGTCGGTCCAGTCCTTGGCCTGCGAGGTGCTCGCCGCGGCCATGCTCAAGGCACCGGCCACCGCAAGTCCGGTGGCGGCAACTGCCATCTTCTTCATTGCGCTCTCCTTCTTCAGCATTTCTTTCGCCTGCGAATCGATTCGCCGGATGCTGCACCCGAAAAGCCTTCGGGCGCCCGGACGGAATCGTCAACGGGCGGTACGCAGGCCCCTTTCCGCCACGAAAACGGACGACAAGAGGTTCGACCAGAAACCATCCGGCCGCGTCCGCCAACGGCCTGCGTATGGAAAGGATCATAGAACCATCAGGGAGCCGGTGAAACCCAAGCTTGATCACAATTTCGTGATCCATGGTGATGGTTGCGCGATGCGATGCGCGATCGCGTGGGAAAATCTTGCAGAGACGGGCTCCGCTCGCCGGCTGTCCACCTTAGCCGCTCTTTCTTTGATCGGCCTCCTTTGCTCGTCGTCGTCTATCGTTCGCCTCCGGCCGTCTTCTTTTCTTGAGGTCGGCCGCACGAGGGCGGTTGATTGCCGGCCCCCGCTTTCGCGCATCACGCGGGTTCGCCGTTCTCAGCCATTCGCAACGCAGATGAGAGGGAATGCCGCTTCCCGGTCGTCGCCGGTCAGGCGCAGACGGCCGCCCGTCATCGCCGCGGCGCGTGTCTGCCCGCGCGTCGTCACAAGATTGCCGTTCGCGCGCCATTCGACGTGCATGAGCGGGATCCGAACGCCCCCGTCTTCGCCCCGGTCGCTATCGATGTCCAGACGGGCATTCGGCTTTCCGCCCTTTTATGGGACATGTCGCCTGCCTGCCGAAAAGCCCGTCATCCCCAGTTTCTCCCCAGCTTCCTCCCATGGTTTTCCCAGCGAATATCCACAACATCTGGTGGTTCGATCTCCATGTGATACGCCATATTGACGGGATTTGGAATCGCGGCGTAGGATGTGAACCAGGATCACGAGGCATCGGCCGCGGCCACCGACACGAGCGTGAAGCCGACAGGTCCGCGACTTGATGTTCTTTGTTTGTTCCTGTAGATTCCGGGTGGTTCGAAGAGGATTTCACCCATGCAGGTTCGGATGGCCGGTCTTTCTTGAGGCCTGCGCCGCTTCGGCGGCTTGGGGTGTCCGCCAAGGTCGCCGGACCGCATGATCCGGTCGCGACTCGCACGTGAAGACCAGGGGAAGCAGCACGATGTTCGATGCAGGTCGGATCAGCCGACACCCGGCAGTCGAGGAGGTTACCCAGGTTGCCCGTCGCCCGGCGGTAGAGGTGGACCGCAGCCGCGATGCGTTGTTGACCGATTTCGGCCGGGCGACGCTCGAGGACCGCTATCTGATGCCCGGCGAGTCGTACCAGGATCTCTTTGCGCGGGTGGCGAGCTATTATGCGGATGATACCGCCCATGCGCGCCGCCTCTATGACTATATTTCGAAGTTGTGGTTCATGCCGGCGACCCCGGTGCTCTCGAACGGCGGCACCAATCGCGGTCTGCCGATATCCTGTTTCCTGAACGAGGCGGAAGACAGCCTTGAGTCGATCGTGGCACTGTGGAACGAGAACGTCTGGCTGGCGGCCAAGGGCGGCGGCATCGGCTCCTACTGGGGCAACCTCCGCTCGATCGGCGAATCGATCGGCGGCATCGGCAAGACCAGCGGCATCGTCCCCTTCATCCGGGTGATGGACTCCCTCACGCTGGCGATCAGCCAAGGGTCGCTCCGGCGCGGTTCGGCGGCCGTCTATCTGCCGGTCTGGCATCCCGAGATCGAAGAGTTCATCGAGCTGCGCCGGCCGACCGGCGGGGATCCCAACCGCAAGGCCCTGAACCTGCACCACGGCGTGCTGGTGCCGGATGCCTTCATGCGTGCGGTCGAGCGGGACGAGGAATGGCCGCTCACAAGCCCCAAGGACGGCCATGTGGTGCGCACGGCTTCGGCGCGCGAGCTGTGGATCCGCCTGCTCACCGCCCGGATCGAGACCGGCGAGCCCTATCTCGTCTTCTCCGATACGGTGAACCGGATGCTCCCCGAGCACCACAAGCTCGCCGGCCTCACCGTCAAGACCTCGAACCTGTGCGCCGAGATCACGCTTCCCACCGGGCGCGACCATCTCGGACGCATGCGCACGGCGGTCTGCTGCCTGAGCTCGCTCAATCTCGAGCGCTGGGACGAATGGCACGCCGACGAGGCCTTCATTCCCGATGTCATGCGCTTTCTCGACAATGTGCTTGAGGACTACATCAACAAGTCGGACGGCGTGCCCGGCCATGCCAATGCCCGCTATGCGGCGATGCGCGAACGTTCGGTGGGGCTCGGTGCGATGGGTTTTCACTCTCTGCTTCAGATGAAACGCGTGCCCTTCGAATCGGCGATGGCGAAGGCCTGGAACTTCAAGGTCTTCGGCCACATCAACAAGGAGGTGGCGCGGGCCTCCCGGCTGCTCGCCGAAGAGCGCGGGCCCTGCCCGGATGCCGCCGACTACGGCATCATGGAGCGCTTTTCGAACAGGACGGCGATTGCGCCGACCGCCTCGATCTCGATCATCTGCGGCGGTGCCTCGCCCGGGATCGAGCCGATCGCCGGCAATTCCTATGTTCACAAGACGCTCTCGGGCAGCTTCAATGTCCGCAACCGCCATCTCGAGGCGCTGCTGGAGGAGAAGGGCCGCAACAGCGAAGACGTCTGGTCGGACATCACGACCAGCGAAGGTTCGGTGCAGCACCTCGACTTTCTCGGTGAGGATGAACGCGCCGTCTTCAAGACCGCCTTCGAGATCGATCAGCGCTGGGTCGTCGAACTGGCGGCCGACCGCGCGCCGCTCGTCGATCAGGCGCAGTCGGTGAACGTCTTCCTAGCCGCCGACGTCCACAAGCGCGACCTGCACCAGATCCATTTCCAGGCCTGGAAGAAGGGCCTGAAGAGTCTCTATTACTGCCGTTCGAAGTCGATCCAGCGCGCCGAGATCGTCAGTCATGCCGGTGCCGCCGGCACCACGCGCGACGCCGCAGCGGATGGAATGAACGAAGCCGCCGCCGACTATGAGGAATGCCTCGCCTGTCAGTAGGGCAGGCGGGGATGCACGGCGGGCGTCGTGTGACGGGTCAGGCCACCTCGCCGGAACGGTGCTTGAAACCGCGGCGCACCATTGCCACCAGCCAGTGAGAGCGGCTCATGCTGCTTTTGGCCGCGGCGGCATTGTCCACGTCCCGCAGCAGGTGCTCATCCATCGTGATCTGAATGCACCTCGCCTGCCCCGGCAGGCGCGACGGTTTCACCGCGAGAAAGCTGGACTCGCCAGCCCAGTAATCCCCACGTCTTCCAACGCCGATGGAGCGGGAACGGGACGTCCGTCTTCGACTAAGGCGTCGATATGACTTGGGCCGCTTCGCGCGCCCCATGGAACGCCTCCTCAGCGGTTGCACCGGCGCTGATACTGCCGGACAGATCGGGAAATGCGGCGTTGATCGCGCTTTCTGGTTCCTTCAGAAGACACAGGAGTAATGCCGCAATATGACGCCTCTTATATAGTAACTGTTTCTCAATCTGCAGACTAGAGAGTACAGT
>RFIU01000145.1 GCA_003695555.1 Alphaproteobacteria bacterium | reverse complement strand
GTTTGAGAGCGGGACAGCGACATGCTTCGAAAAGCCACCGCCACACCGACACATCAGCTATTGCCCGGTTGCTGGTTCCGATGGTGCGGAATCTGCGTCCTTGGCCGGTTCGACGATCAGCACAGGGCCGTCGGCGCCGACGATGCGGACCATCGTCCCTTCGGCAGCATCCGGCCCGCGGGCGAGCCATTCGGTGTCGCCCAGTCGCACACGACCTTCGCCTGCCCGGATGTCGCGGGTAACCTCGACGACCCGCCCGATGTGCCTGGCACCGCCGACATTGAGCGGCACCGCCGGTGCGCCCTCGTCGTCATGATAGCCGAAATAGCGTCGCCCGAGCAGCGTCGAGACGATCGCAAGAGCGGCGAACATCACGCTCTGGCTGGCCGGAGAAAGATCGGGAAGGGCAAGGACGATCAGCCCGTTGAGCGCCGCGGCAAGAGAGATCCAGATGAAGAAGATGCCCGGCGCGGCGATTTCGAAGACGAGAAAAAGGACGGCCGCGATGAACCACATCCATTGTGTGAACCAGAGATCCGCGAGCGTCATTTCCTTCCCCCTTTTCTTCGCATCCAGTCCGCGTCGTCCCGCTCAGCCCCGACTCAACCGCTCGACGGTGGTCGCGGCGTGCTCCGTCGCACCCCTCCGCCGGACGGACCGGCCGTCGGTCCTCCACCCGCCGGCGCACCCGCACCATCGAATGGGCCGCCTTCCTCGAACAGCGTGCGGATGCCGCCAATCGAACCGATCAGGCCGGTCGCCTCCAGCGGCATGAAGACGAGACGGCCATTCGGGCTGTCCGCGAAACGACCCACCGCCTCGACATATTTCTGGGCTACGAAGTACTGGATTGCGCGCGCATCGCCCTCGGCGATCGCCTGCGAGACGACGCGGGTCGCCTCGGCCTCCGCCTGCGCCAGGCGTTCGCGCGCTTCCGCCTCAAGCACCGCCGCTTGGCGGCGTCCCTCGGCCTCGAGGATCGCCGCCTGTTTCTCGCCCTCGGCGCGCAGGATCTCGCTGCCACGCTCGCCCTCGGCCTCAAGGATGGCGGCGCGCTTCTCGCGCTCGGCCTTCATCTGGCGGGCCATCGCATCAACGATGTCGCGCGGCGGGCTGATGTCCTTGATCTCGATCCGGGTGACCTTGACTCCCCAGCTGCTTGTCGCCTCGTCCACCACCGTCAGCAGCGATGCATTGATCTTGTCGCGCTGCGAAAGGATTTCATCGAGATCCATCGAGCCGATCACCGTACGGATGTTGGTCATCGTCAGATTGAGGATCGCAAGCTCGAGATTCTGGACCTCATAGGCCGCCTTGGCGGCATCGAGCACCTGATAGAAGACGACCCCGTCCACCCCGACCATCGCATTGTCGCGGGTGATGACCTCCTGATTGGGGATGTCGAGCACCTGCTCCTTGAGGCTGAGCTCGGCACCCACCGATTCGATGAAGGGAACCAGCAGATGCAGTCCCGGGCCGAGGGTGCGGGTGTAGCGGCCGAAACGCTCGACCGTATAGGCGGAACCCTGACGAACGATGCGGACATATTTCAGGATCAGGAAGATCGCGACGACGACGACCAGCGCCGCGAAGATCTGATAGGGCCCGAAGGCGAAGGAAGCACTGTTCATGATCATCCCCCGTGTGGCACGCCTTGCCCCCGATGACGACGACCGGTCGCGTGCCCCGACAGGCCGACGTGTTCTTCTTTCATGCCCGATGCCCGCCGAAAAGAAAAGAGGGGGCACGACATGCCCCCTCTTCGGGATGCGAATGGCCGGCTTGCAGGCCTTCACAGATTCTCGAGCACATATTCCGCACTCGACACGGCGAACTCGCCCGGCTTTTCGACGAACAGCTTTTCGACGACACCGTCATTGACGATCATCGCATAGCGCTGAGAGCGCACCCCCATGCCGAAGCCCGAGGCGTCCATCTCCAGACCGACCGCCCGGGTGAACTCCGCATTGCCGTCGGCCAGCATCTCGATGCGGCCATCGACCCCCTGATCGCGCGCCCAGGCATCCATCACGAAGGCGTCATTGACGGACAGGCAGGCGACCGTATCGACGCCCCTGGCGCGGATCTCGTCGAGCTTATCGAGAAATCCGGGCAGGTGCTTGGCCGAGCAGGTCGGCGTGAAGGCGCCTGGCAGCGCAAAGATCACCACCTTCCTGCCCTTGGTCAGCTCAGAGATGCGAACCGGTTCCGGGCCGTTCGGCCCCATCCGGGTCAAGGTGACGTCGGGAAGTCGTTCACCGGGTTGGATGGTCATGATGCTGTCTCCTTTTGCACTTTCCTCTCACCGATCGCGCCTTCTGGCGACTGGGACACAGCCCGCCGTGTCACGCGATCCGCCGGCCGCGCTATTGCGCCGCCTGTCGTTCGGGGGTCTTCATCGCCGCAAGATGGCGTTCCGCCTCGAGCGCGGCCATGCAGCCCATGCCGGCCGCCGTCACCGCCTGTCGATAGACATGGTCGGTGACGTCGCCGGCCGCGAAGACGCCTTCAAGAGACGTACGCGTCGAATCGGGCGCGGTGATGATATAGCCGCCTTCATCCATTTCGAGCTTGCCACGGAACAACGCAGTCGCCGGATCATGACCGATGGCGACGAAGACGCCGTGAACCGGCAGAATGCGCTCCTCGCCTGTCCGGACATTGCGCAACCGCACGCCAGTGACACCTGGCGGATCCTCCTCGCCAAGAATTTCCTCGACCACATGATCCCAGATCACATCGATCCTGTCATTGGCGAAGAGGCGATCCTGCAGGACCTTTTCGGCGCGAAGCTCGTCGCGTCGGTGGATCAGATGAACCCGGCTCGCAAAATTGGTCAGGAACAGCGCCTCTTCGACCGCCGTGTTGCCACCGCCGACGACCGCCACCTCCTTGCCGCGATAGAAGAAGCCGTCACAGGTCGCACAGGCCGAAACGCCGAAGCCCTTGAACTTCTCTTCCGACGGCAGGCCGAGCCAGCGCGCCTGCGCCCCCGTCGCGATGATCAGGGCATCGCCCCGATAAACAGTGCCCGAATCGCCCACCGCCCGGAAAGGTCGCACCGCAAGATCGACCTCTACAATGGTATCGGAGATGATCCGGCTGCCGACGTTTTCGGCCTGTTGGCGCATCTGCTCCATCAGCCAGGGGCCCTGCACCGGCTCGGCGAAGCCGGGATAGTTCTCGACCTCGGTGGTAATCGTCAACTGCCCGCCCGGCTGCAGCCCGGCGACGACGATCGGCTTAAGATTGGCGCGTGCCGCATAGATCGCCGCCGTATATCCCGCAGGGCCTGAGCCGATGATGAGGACGGGCGCATGAAATTCCTGCGTGCTCATTGGTGGTCGTCACCCCTTATTGCTGGTCGAAGAGGGATGATGGACATCGCGATCATGTCACCCGCCGCACGCCCATCGCCTTTCCCGTCCGGTCCTAAATAGACGGCCTGCCGCGCGCAAGCCGTCGTGGTTTTCCGGCCGCAAAAAATCCGGCCGATCGTGGCGGCGGCTGTCAGTTTTCGTTCTCGCCATCGAGATCGGACAGTGGCCAGCGGGCAATGCTCGACGAGCCGGCCCCTTCGTCCAGCACCGCCTGCTTCAGGCTGCGCGCAAGATCGGCGAGCGAACGGGCATAGTCTTCGAGCGCGGGATCTTCCACGCGAGCGGCCAGTCGTTCGGCCGCCAGCACCATGCGGTCGAGAACCTCTGTCGGCGACGATTCGCGCGCCGACCTCGTCAGCCGGTCGACATCGCGTGCCGTCCCCTCGTAGCCGAGGAAGCGCCCATCGGGAAAGGAAAAACGCGGCTGCGCCCGGATCCTCCAGCGCCGGGCCGGCCATCCGTCGCCGGGCGACAGCTCGATGATCAGATCGCGGATCGCGCGATGCGCGCGCATCATCGGACCGACCGGGTCGTGACCCGGGGCGGCGGCATAGAGCTGTAAAAGATGGGGAAAGTTTTCACCGGCAAGAACGGCCGCGCTCTTGCCGAAAGCCTGTTCGGCGGCGGGCGAGAGAGCGGTCAGGCGAAGGTCTCGGT
>RFIU01000144.1 GCA_003695555.1 Alphaproteobacteria bacterium | reverse complement strand
CGACCACGGCGAACTCGTCGAAGCGATGAAGGGCCGTTTCGCGGTCCTCTCGGCGATGCCCTACTTTCTCAATCCCGGCATCGGCGCGGCCGCCAAGGAAACTGGCGTGCATTATCTCGACCTGACCGAGGACGTCGCCTCGACCCATGCCATCAAGGCGATGGCGGAAGGTGCGCGGACTGCCTTCATCCCGCAGTGCGGTCTTGCCCCCGGCTTCATCTCGATCGTCGCCCATGATCTGGCGAAGAAGTTCGAAAAACTGCATCGCGTACACATGCGGGTCGGTGCGCTGCCGAAATATCCGACTAATGCGCTCAAATACAATCTCACCTGGTCCACCGACGGCCTGATCAACGAGTACTGCAACCCCTGCGAAGCGGTAGTCGGTGGCGAACTGAAGGAAGTGCCGCCGCTCGAAGAGATCGAACATTTCTCGCTCGACGGCATCACCTATGAGGCCTTCAACACCTCCGGCGGTCTCGGCACGCTCGCCGAGACGCTCGCCGGCAAGGTGGACTATCTGAACTATCGCACGGTCCGCTATCCCGGTCACCGCGATCTGGTAAAGATGCTGCTGCACGACCTGCGGCTGGCCGAGCGGCGCGACGTGCTCAAAGACATCTTCGAGCACGCGATTCCGATGACCACCCAGGACGTAGTGCTGATCTTCGTCACCGTCTCGGGCCACCGCGAGGGCCGTTTCATCCAGGAATCCTACGCCCGCAAGATCTATGCGGCAGAGATCTTCGGCCGCCGCTGGAGTGCCATCCAGATCACCACCGCCGCCGGCATCACGGCGGTCCTCGACCTCTTGCGCGCAGGACGGATCACGGATGCCGGTTTCGTCCGTCAGGAAGATATCGCGCTCGCCGATTTCCTCGCCAACCGTTTCGGTGCCTATTACGCCAAGGGCGAGAATGCCGGCGAGCCGCGCGCCGAAAGCCGGCTGGCGGGTTGAGCCCAGCCGGGACGAAAACCGCAGCAGGCAGGAGGAGCGGGTGTCGGGCAAGGAAACAAAACGCGCCGCAGAGGTGCTGCTCGACGTTCTCGAGGGTGCCGGCGTGCGTCGCATCTTCGGGGTGCCGGGCGAATCCTATCTGACGCTGCTTGATGCCCTTCATGACCGGCGCGGACGTCTCGACTTCATTGCCTGCCGGCATGAGGCGAATGCCGCCAACATGGCCGAGGCGACCGCCAAGCTGACCGGTCGGCCCGGCGTCGTCGCGGTGACCCGCGGCCCCGGCGCCACGCATGCGACGATCGGCCTGCACACTGCCTTTCAAGATTCGACCCCGATCGTCTGTCTGGTCGGACAGGTCGCGCGCACGATGCGCGACCGCGAGGCGTTTCAGGAAATTGACTATCGCCTCTTCCTTGCCGAGGTCACCAAATGGACAGCTGAAATCGGCGAAGCGGACCGAATGGCCGAGTATGCGCTGCGGGCCATCCATTCTGCGCTCGCCGGGCGACAAGGACCGGTGGCGCTGGCGCTGCCCGAAGACCTGCTAGGCGAACCGGCGGGCGCAGCGCCGGCGCCCCCTCTTCCCCCGCTTCAGGCCACGCCCGATACGCGCCAGGTCGAAGAAATCGCCGGCCGTCTCGCCGGTGCCCGCCGGCCGTTGATCCTGGTCGGCGGCACTCCATGGGAGGAGGCAGAGGCCCGTGCCCTTCAGGAGGCTGCCGAAACCGCCCGCATTCCGGTCGCGGCGAGCTTCCGGGCGCAGTCGCTGATCGACAATGAATCGCCGGCCTATGCCGGCCATATGGGCATCGGCGCCAATCCGGCCCTCGTCCGACGCATGCAGGAAGCCGATCTGCTGATTGCCATCGGCCCGCGTCTCGGCGAGATGACGACGGACGGCTATCGCCGCCTCGCCGTTCCGGCTGGAGAGGTGCCGCTGGTTCATGTCCATGCCGGCGCTGAGGAGCTCGGCCGCGTCTATCGCCCCGACAACGCCGTTCCGGCCGCACCCGGGCGTTTCGCCGCGGCACTGGCCGAGGCTCTTGACGGATCGGGCGCCGAGAAACGCGAAGACTGGTTTTCCGATGCGCGCGCGGACGAACTTGCCTGGCGCACCCCGATCGACAATCCCGGGGACGTGCAGCTCGCCCGCTTCTACGCCCGCCTGCGCGAGCGGCTGCCGGCGCATGCGATCCTTGCCAACGGGGCGGGCAATTACGCCGCCTTCCTGCACCGGTTTTTCGTCTATCGGGGTTTTCGCACACAGCTCGCCCCGACCTCCGGCGCGATGGGCTATGGTGTGCCGGCAGGCATCGCCGCGGCGCTGGAGCATCCCGACCGGCCGGTGGTTGCGGTCGCCGGTGACGGCTGCTTCATGATGGCCGCCCAGGAACTCGCCACCGCCGCTGCGACGAGCGCGCGGGTCGTCTTCATCGTCATGAACAATGGCATGTACGGCACCATCCGGATGCATCAGGAACGCGAGTTTCCGGGGCGGGTCAGCGGCACCACGCTGGTCAATCCGGATTTCGTCGCTTTTGCGCGCAGCTTCGGACTGCCGGCCGCGCGGGTCGCGCGCGACGTAGAGGTCGATGACGCGCTCGCCCGCGCGCTGGCCAGCGACGGCCCGGCGCTGATCGAGGTGAGGGTCGATCCCCGCGCGATCGCACCCGGACGCGCTCTCGAGAGCTGATCACGAACGGAACATCACACCCATCAAGGGACGGGAGAGGACAAATGAAGATCGACGATATCTGCCGGGAGCTGGGGCTCGACCCGAAAGGGCTTGATACGGGAGAGCGCGCGGTTCGCTCGCCGATCGACGGCGCAGTCATCGCGCATGTCGCGGACGATACGCCCGAAAGCCTGGACGGCAAGATCGCAACGGCGGCGCAGGCCTTCGAGACATGGCGGACGGTTCCCGCCCCGCGGCGCGGCGAACTGATCCGGATCTTTGGCAATGTCCTGCGCGAACACAAGGAAGCGCTCGGCCGGCTGGTGACCATCGAGTGCGGCAAGATCCTCGAAGAAGGCCGCGGCGAAGTGCAGGAGATGATCGACATCTGCGACTTCGCCGTCGGCCTGTCGCGTCAGCTCTATGGCTTGACCATCGCTTCCGAGCGGCCCTTTCATGCGATGCGCGAGACCTGGCATCCGCTGGGGCCCGTCGGCGTCGTTTCGGCATTCAATTTCCCGGTCGCCGTGTGGGCCTGGAACTTCGCGCTGGCCATCGTCTGCGGGGATCCCGTCGTCTGGAAGCCGTCGGAGAAGACGCCAGTCACCGCACTCGCCTGCCGGACGCTGTTTGAGAAGGCGGTCGCCGAATACGGCGATACGCCGGCAGGTCTGATGGAGGTCGTGATCGGCGATCGTGAGATCGGCGAACGCTTCGTCGATGACCCGCGCCTGCCGCTGATTTCCGCAACCGGTTCGTGCCGCATGGGGCGCGCCGTCGGCCCGCGGGTGGCGGCACGCTTCGGCCGCGTGCTGCTCGAGCTCGGCGGTAACAACGCGATCATCGTCGCACCGTCTGCCGATCTCGAGCTTGCGGTGCGCGCCATCACCTTCGGTGCGGTCGGCACCGCCGGTCAGCGCTGCACCACGACCCGGCGACTGATCCTTCACGAGGACGTGTACGAAACCCTCATCAACCGCCTCAAGAAGGCCTATGAGAGCATCACCATCGGCAATCCGCTGGACGGAAATCTCGTCGGCCCGCTGATCGACGGCGCAGCCTTCGAGGCGATGGAACGGGCGCTGGAAGCCGCGCGCGCGGAAGGCGGCAGCGTCTTCGGTGGCGGCCGGGTGCTGGCCGAGGAATATCCGCAGGGCTATTATGTGCGCCCCGCCATCGTCGAGATGCCGGAACAGAAGGGCGTGATGCTGGAAGAGACCTTCGCGCCGATCCTCTATGTCGTGCGATACCGTGATTTCGCCGATGCCATCGCCCTGCAGAATGCCGCCGCCCAGGGTCTGTCGTCGGCAATCTTCACCAATGACGTGCGCGAGGCGGAGCTGTTCGTCTCGGCAACGGGGTCGGACTGCGGCATCGCCAATGTCAATATCGGCACGTCCGGGGCCGAGATCGGCGGCGCCTTCGGCGGCGAGAAGGAAACCGGCGGCGGGCGCGAATCCGGCTCTGACGCCTGGAAGGCCTATATGCGCCGACAGACCTCGACCGTGAACTACGGCCGCGACCTGCCGCTCGCACAAGGTATCCGTTTCGAAATCTGAAATCCGGCCGGGCGCGAGCGGACAGCTTGCGGCCCGCCATGCTTGCTCTTGAGCTTAAGCCCGACCCCGGCGCGAACGCACAAGAAGCCCGGCGGCCGCGGACGCGATCACGTCCTGCCGCCTAGAGGAAATGGCCGGTTCGGTCGCGCTTGGCGGCAAGATACTCCTCGTTTTCGGGCCGTGCCGGAAAGCGGTGGGCGACACGCTCGACCACCTCGATGCCATGATCGGCGAGCTGACGGACCTTGTCGGGATTGTTGGTCAGCAGGCGGATGCGGGTGAATCGCAGATGCTTCAGCATCGCCGCCGCGACACCATAGGCGCGCTCGTCCACCGCAAAGCCGAGCTTCAGATTGGCGTCCACCGTATCGAAGCCCTGATCCTGAAGCGCATAGGCCTTGAGCTTGGCGACGAGGCCGATGCCGCGGCCTTCCTGGGCCAGATAGAGCAGCACGCCGCCGCCCGGCTCGCCCGCGAGACGCTCGAGCGCACCCTGCAACTGATCGCCACAATCGCATTTGAGCGATCCCAGATGATCGCCGGTAAAGCATTCCGAATGCAGCCGTACCAGTACCGGCTCGTGCGGAGTCGGATCGCCGATCAGGATCGCGAAATGCTCGCTTGCCCCGTCATCGGCGCGAAAGGCGACGATCCGCGACCTGCGAACCGCGGCCAGCGGAAGCTGCGCGCGAACCGTTTCCTCAACACTGGGTGGACGGGCCAGAAACCGGGCGACCTCTCCAGGATCGAGCGAAGTCCAGTCATTGCGCCGATCGGCTTCGCATGCCGGGGCGACAAGCGCCGCGGGCAATCGCCCGGCCGCCTTGAGCAGCGCAAAAAGGGCAACGGCCGCCTGCTCGACCTCGTCACCGATTTCGTCATCACAGCGGCGGAACGGCCCCCGCAAAGGCTGTTCCAGATCGCGGGTCGGGTCGGCAAGGCCGGCAATCGTCGCAGCCGACATTCCTTGCTCGCAGGCAATCGCGACCACGCCACGCCCCTTGACCGGCAGGTGCAGACTAGACGCCCGCTCGGGCGTGAGCCACAGGCGGGATTCCTTCACCGCATCGGCCGACAGAAAACGCGCCGCGATCCGTTGGGCGAGATCTCCCCGGCCGGCCAGCGCGTCCGCCGGTGCGACGAGCAGACCGGCGCGTGGGAAGGTCGGCGCCGAAATCCGCACCGGCGCACCGAAACGCAGATCCGAAACGGCACGACGTATCCGCAGATTCGCCTTCCATGCCTGCTCTTCGCTGCGCTCACGCTCGCTCATCCGGGCGCCATCTCCAAGTACAAGGATTTGCCTCTTCCACTCTTTGACCTTAGATAGGAGGCAAGAGCAAGAAAAGCGAGCGGGAAGACGTCCCCGGCAGATTGGCGAGGCAGACGGGACAAGACGTGGAATGGGTATCAAACGCATCCTCTTGATCGACGATGACGATCAGTTGCGTCGGGCGCTGGCCGAGCAATTGGCGCTGCATGAGGAATTTGAGCCGCTGGAGGCTTCAAGCGCTGCCCGCGGGATCGAGGCCGCGCGCCAGGGCAATATCGACATGATCCTGCTCGATGTCGGGCTTCCCGACATCGACGGCCGCGAAGCCTGCCGAATGCTGCGCAAGGCCGGCATTCGGGTTCCGATCATCATGCTGACCGGCGCCGATACCGATGCGGATACCATTCTCGGGCTGGAATCGGGGGCGAACGACTATGTGACCAAGCCGTTTCGCTTCGGTGTCCTGCTCGCCCGCATGCGTGCCCATCTGCGCCAGCACCAGCACAGCGAGGATGCCCTCTTCCAAGTCGGCAGCTTCCAGTACCGACCGGCCACCAAGATGCTGGTAAACCCGCAGACCGGGAAACGCATCCATCTGACCGAAAAGGAAAATTCTATTCTCAAGCACCTCTATCGTGCGGGCGGCCGGGCAGTCAGCCGGCAGGAACTGCTCAACGAGGTCTGGGGCTTCAACACGTCGGTCACGACCCACACGCTGGAAACCCACATCTACCGGCTGCGCCAGAAGCTTGAGGATGATCCCGGTGAAGCGCGGGTACTGATCACCGAACCGGGCGGCTATCGTCTGTTTACCCACGAAGAATAGCCTGCGCTCCCCTTTTACGCTGGATCAGACGACGAGGATTGCGGCGCATCATGGCCGACCCCACCCCGCAGACGGACTGCCATGGCGAGACGATCGCGAGCACTTGCCCGCCGACCACCGAAGAGGGGCGGCGGCCAAGCTTCTCTCGCCTGGCGGGCCTGCTGCTCGCCTTGGTCATTCTGATCGCGGATCGGGTATCGAAGCTGTGGTTTCTGGCGCACTGGCGCGACGCGGGAGTGCTGACGCTCGCCCCCGTGCTCGACTTCCGGCTGGTCTGGAATCCGGGTATCAGCCTCGGCCTGCTGCAGGACGGCGGCACGGCCATTACCGTCGTTACCGCCCTGATCACGGCGGCGGTGGCGGTATGGTTGTGGCGGGTGCGCGATCGCGGCGAGGCGCTGGCGCTGGGCCTCGTTCTCGGCGGTGCGCTCGGCAATCTATGGGACCGGTTGCATTATGGCGCGGTGGTCGATTTCGTTCATTTCCATGTCGGTGACTGGTCCTTTTATGTCTTCAACCTTGCCGATGCGGCGCTCAGCGTAGGTGCCGGGGCTATGATCCTTCTATCGCTCCGCCAGATGCGGCGCGCCGGCAGGCAACAGCCGGGATGAGATGACCAGCATCCCGCAGCTTGCCCCCTGCCCTCGAATCGCCTAACAGAAGCATGAGAGTGAAGGTGCCTGACGGCCCTTGGTCGGCGGGCATCGTACAATCGGGTGAGGAGAACAGAGCTTGCCGAACGAAAGGAATCCGATGACCGACAGGAATGCGCGAAGGGCCCTGGCGATCCCCGCCCTGCGCACCGGCATGCTCTTCGCACTGACACTGGCGCTGGCCGGTTGCGGCCTCTTTTCCGGCGGCTCCGGCAAGCCGGACGAGTTCGTCGTCGTCGAGAAGCGCCCGCTCATCGTCCCGCCCGATTTCCGCCTGCGCCCGCCCGAACCCGGCAAGCCGAGCCCGCAGGACATCCGCCCGACGCGTGAGGCCTTGAAGGCGCTGTTCCCGAACAGCAACCCCGATCTCGGCCTTTCCCCCGGAGAGAAGGCCCTGCTGAACCGGGTGGAAGAGAGCGTCGCCGCACCGGTACGCGCCGATTCCCGATCGCTTGCCGCCGATGACGATACCCGGGTGGTGCGCAAGGGCGTGATGGTCGGCGAACTGCTCGCGCTTTCGCCGCGCACCTTGAAAAGCGATGGCTCGACCATCGAACGGGTGAAGTCCCAACCGGTGACGCCGCGCTGAAGCCCACGCAAGGTGTCCCTTTCTGGTCGAGCGGGACCCGGAGAGCTCGCAACATGGCCGCCGCGCGCATTCGCCGCCTTGATGAAACCACCATCAACCGTATCGCCGCCGGCGAGGTCGTCGAGCGACCGGCAAGCGTCGTCAAGGAACTGGTCGAAAACGCCATCGACGCAGGTGCCCGACGTATCGCGGTAACGATCGAGGATGGCGGCCGCCGTCGCATTCTGGTCGAAGATGACGGCTGCGGGATGAGCGCCGAGGAGCTGCCGCTGGCACTCGAACGTCATGCCACCTCGAAAATCGTCAGCGCCGAAGAGCTGGAGCGGGTCGCGACCCTCGGTTTTCGTGGTGAGGCGCTGCCCTCGATCGGGGCGGTAGCGCGGCTAGAGATCCTCAGCCGCCCGGCCGATTCCACGAATGCCTGG
>RFIU01000143.1 GCA_003695555.1 Alphaproteobacteria bacterium | reverse complement strand
GTACGATATCGGCGTGATCCAGAACATGAGCGATCGCCCCCGGATCCTGCTCACCATGGATCGGTGCCACCGACACACCGAGGCGGTTGAGCGCGAAGAAGTGGAGGAAGAATTCCGGCCGGTTGTCGAGCATCAGGGCAACCCGCATCCCCGGCTCGCAGCCTGCGGCCCGATAGGCCTCGGCAAGCGCGTCGGCGCCCTCACGCACCTCGGCATAGGACCAGTCGCGTTCGCCCATGCCATAACGCGCAGCGGTGATCGCCGGAAGGTGAAGAAAGGGCCGCGCGGCGTGAAGGCGCTCCGCATGCTGCAAGGCGGCATAGGGAGAAGGAGGCATCAGCGGGGCAGCCTCCACGCCGGCGGATGGCGGGCCGGCAGCAGCCGCCGAATCCTCGGCGGTCGTGCTTGCCGGTCGATCGTTGTTTTGTCTCTTGCGCGATGCGTCATGCATGGGCGGGCGCCTGCCTTCCTTTCTTCATCGGCTCCTGCATGAAGCGTTCAGAAATAGAGCTGGATCGGCCCCATCGCCGCATCGCAATTGACCAGCTCGACCTTCTTGTGGCGGATCCTGAAATCCGGCGCGCGGCCGACCAGATGGTGGGTGACGCGCGCACCGAAGATGTCCTGATGGTCGCGCCGATACTGGAACATGACGAGGCGCGAACGGACCAGCACGCCCTCGCCGCCTTCGCCCGGGCCCACCACCCGGACATTGCTGATGATATGCAGGCTGCGCGGCATCGGCTGCAGCGAATAGGCGTTCGGATGGCGAAAACGCCGCACCCGGACGGCGCGCAGCAGGGGGTCTTCCCAGATCAGCGAAACATGGTGATGGGGGTCGCTCTGCCCCGGTGCGGCCGGCACCCAGTAGGTGCCGTCTTCGGTGAACAGCTCCGCCCATTCTTCGAAGCGCCCTTCGTCGAGCAGATCGGCCTCATGGAGCAGAAAATCGCCGACCTCGTCCCGGCTCGCCAGAGCCTGCGCGGGCGTCAGGGTGGGTTCCGCCGTGCGGTCCATCGCGCAATTCTCCTTCATCGGGACGGTTCGCGCATCGGCCCATGCACGGCATGTCCGCCGGTCATGTAATAGGCCCAGGCGCGATACTGATTGCGGAATACCATGTCGGACGAGCCGATCGCCGAAAGCCCACCTTCCTCATCGGGTTGCGCGGCATCCGGATAGCGGTGCATCGAAACCCAGTCGTTCCCGGCGCACGCCAGCCCGTTCTGCTGACGCCAATAGGCTTCCTCGTCATCGGGGCCGACCAGATTGGCGTGGGAGTTGATCAGGTTGCAGTAGAGAATGGAACGCTTGAGCAGTTCGTCCGGCGCGCCTTTCAGGCGCAGGACCCAGGATTCGACGATCGTGCGGTCCACCGCAACAGGGCGTACCACCCGGATCGTCTGGATCGCTCCCTTCAGGGTCAGCGACGGATAGACGACGGTATTGTGCCGCTGGATCGAGAAGATCTCCTGCGTGCGCTCGGGCCCGTATGCGCGCTCCATCGCCGCGACATATTCGGGAATCTCGCTGTAGGCGGAATGGATCGAAACTCGCCCGCCCGAATAGCTGTGACCATAGGCGAAGGCGTGCACGCCCATTTCATCGAAGAAGGAATAGTTGTTGGTGAATGGGCTCAAGATCTCGACCGCACTAGGCACCGGCCGGTCGGCATCGAGCTCCTGATTGGCCACCACCCGTGCTGTGCGCGAAGACGACTGATGTGCGACCATCGGATGCATCATGTCATTCAAATTCTCGACGAAGAACTTCCAGTTCGATTCATGAACATAGCGAAAGACGCCACCGGTGATCTCGAGTTCGCCTTCGGGCGCGCGCTCGACCATGTTGTCGATCGAATGGCGCGCACCACCCAACCATTCCTCCAGCGGCGGCACATCGGGGGAAAGGCTGGCGAAGACGAAGCCGCGATAGCTGGCGACCCGTGCCACCGCCGGCATCGCCGCGGCCGGCTTTCCCTTGCCGATCGGGGTGCCGCGATAGCCTTCCTCACGCGGGATCGAAACGCAGCTTCCATCGGTGTCGAAGCACCAGCCGTGGTAGCAGCAGCGCATCACCTTGGCATGGCCGGCACCTTCCGGGACGACCATCGCCCCCTTGTGGGCGCAGCGGTTGCAGAGCACCCGCACGGAACCATCCTTGTGCCGGGTCATCACCACCGGTTGGCGACCGATGCGGGTGGCATAATAGTCGCCGGGCGCCTTCACCTGACTTTCGTGCCCGACATAGATCCAGGTCTTCTCCCAGATGTTCGCCATTTCGCGATCGAAAATCTCGGGATCGGTATAGATGCGACGATGGACCGAATCGGGGCGCACGAGTCCGGAAATCGTCCGTTCGTCCAGTGCGGCTTGAGGAGGAAAAGTGGCGCCGCGCTGCGCACGTGTGCAAGTGCCGCTACCGACGCTGACCGATAAGACATCATCCCCCTCGCTCTCGCCGGCACCGCCCTTTCCCGGCGCATTCGGCTGCTCGATCATCGATCCTCTCCTGCTCGCAGGGTCATTGCCGGTCACGATATTTCAAACCTAACATATTAACGTGATTTTGCAAGCATTATTCGACGGCCCGGGATTCGCGCCCTCACTCTTTCCGGAATTCATGTCCGGCGATGTTTTTGCTTTTGTGTGTGATCCTTGCTTTCAAACGAACAAGCCAAGGCATGCCAAATCGGGCTGATTCTGCCGTCGATTCAGGAACAGTCGATGGACACGGCACCCGCACGGGATGTAACGTGATGCAAAAGCCGCAAAGGGATTTCAGGAAGGGTCAGCAAGGTGATGTCTGCCGATTCGTCATCCTCTACGTCTTCTTCATCCACCCCCGTCACAGCATCTCACGCCCCGAATAAAGGGCGTGGTCTGCCTCGATCGAGCGATCCGGCCAGCCCCAAATATCGGATCGAGCGCTATCCCTTCTTCCTGATGTCCCATGCCCTCGGCCGCTACAACCGGCGCATGGAACGCGCTCTGCGCGCCATCGACAGCGATCAGCCGCACTGGCGAATTCTGATGATTCTTGGTCAGTATGGCACGACCGCGGTAAGCCGGATCGCGGATCTTGCCGTCCTGAAGCTTTCGACCGTCACCCGCATCATCCAGCGGATGGCACGCGACGGTCTGGTCATCACCGCCACCAGCACACGCGATCGCCGAGTGACCGAGGTCACGCTGACCGAAAACGGCTGGCAGGCCCTGGAAGAAGTCAGACGAGTGGCCGGACGCATCGCGCGCGAAGCCTTCGCCGAGATGGATCGCAGCGAGGTCGAAACCCTGATAGAGATCCTGGCCAAGCTCGATACCCGCCTAGAAGGCTGAAACGCCTTCACGGAGCGAAGGCGGAGCCGCCCTCCCGCCGCGAAGGCCGAACTGCAAGCGATGCCAATAGATGAATTGCGAGGCCCGCTGCGCATGTGCCGTCGCACCAGTCTCGCCGAACCTGCCTCACCGACCCTGTCCTGGAAATCTAAGGATGCAAACGTTTCAATGCCCTGGTGGGAATTTGAAATCCCGCACCCGCCATGCTAGGAGGCCTTCGCCGACAGGTCAGGCCAGCCGGTCAGATAATGGCATACGGATTGCCGGCTCGGGCCGCTCAAGGCTGACACATGCCGCTGAAAGACCGGACGGGTGGCAGAGTGGTTGAATGCACCGGTCTTGAAAACCGGCAGGGGTGCAAGCCCCTCGTGGGTTCGAATCCCACCCCGTCCGCCAGTCGGACACTTTTCGCTTCCCCCGAATCCGGCTGCGATCTCACAGCCTTCCCGAAAAAAGGATTCTTTTGGGTTGGGAAGACGTTCATCTTCTGTTAGGAATTGAAATAAATTGAACTGATAATGTTACGCATCGCAAGCGGGGTCTCGCTTCCACGGTCATGACGTGGAATCGTTTATCAGGGCTCATTTCCGTTCCCGGCCCGCAACCGGCATCCTGGTGCCGGAGAAGAAGCCGGATCGGCAGCGCCGCAAGATCCGGAAGGAACTCCGCCGATGAACTGGCTCGTGGTCACCATTCTGCTTTCCGTCTCCGCCCACGCGCGATCCTCGCTGCCGGCCTTTTCCACGGCCACACCCGTTGAACCGGCGCCCGGCCAACAGTCGGTCAGCGCCTGCCCTCTCGGCCGGATGGCCGACTCGCTGCGCAACGGCGGTGACTGGCAGGATCTTTCGGTCATCCTTCAGGTCAATCCGGAGCTGCGCCGGACCTTCGCCGACATCATGCCGGACTTTCAGCTGGCCTTTCTCCATCATTCCAGCCATGGCGTGCTGCTGATCCAGGGCACGCCGCTTGAAGAGTCGCCGATCGACGGGGAGGAAGCCGAAAGCTTCTGGCGCGAGGTGGTGGACGAAACCCGTTCCAGCTGCGCATCGTCGGGTGTGGCCTGCGCCGTCCGGCGTCTGCCCGGCGCACCTCAGGGCTTGAGCGCCAGCACCCGGATTCCGCAGGGTCGCGATGTGTATCGTCGCGAAACCCTTGCCTTCATCGGGGCCGACCACTGCTCCTATGCGATTCAGTTTTCGGGTCCTGAATCCACCCTCTCGCCCGAGGACTGGAAGAATCTGCACCACCGGCTTGACGCCCTGCGCCAGCTGGTCGCCGCCTCACACCCCTGAGAAATCCTCTTTTATGAGAAAACAGCGGGATCCCCTCATCAGGAGCTGGATTCGTCCGAAGGCGTGGCCGGTCACGGCGACGAAGAGATGCCGGGCCCCAGATCGCGTCCGCAGTGCTTGCAGACCACTGCCTCGGCACGGATCAACTCTGCGCAATAGGGACATTTCTTGCTGCTGCCCATGCGAAGCTCGCGCCTTTCGACCTTCTCGCTATTCGGCGGAATCAGCGCGAGGATGATGGCCGAGATCAGCGGAGACAGGATCAGCGCAATCAGGAACCAGCCGAAGCCCGAGCGTCCCCGTTAATTGGCGAAGACGCCAACCAGCGCTGCGAGCATCAGCCAGAAGACGAACGTGACCATCGATTTCCTCCCCTCACCATGACACGGCGCAAGGCAGCCCGCGCTTGCCCCCTCAACAAATGGGGCGGCTCCCCATTCCCCACCTGCAAAAACGACAGGACATTGTCGCGGCTGCCGGCATGCCACGGTCGACCGCCCTTCCAAGAG
>RFIU01000142.1 GCA_003695555.1 Alphaproteobacteria bacterium | reverse complement strand
CTCCAGCCCATGCAGCCAGCCATGGCCGCCGTCGTTCGCGAATGACCCCCGCCGGCCTTTCGCACGACTGATGACATCCGGTGGGCCTGCGCTTTTCCTCGTCTTCGTTCCGCCATTCGATGCGGGACACTTCTTTTGCGCGGACGCTTTTTCCGGCTTCCTGAAAACTGGTGCACGGCCTTTCACCGGCACGCGCAGGGGGCCGGGGGAGGCCGCCTGACGGCCGCTCACGGAGCAGCAGATGGAAGAGGCAGGTGCCTCAGCTGAAGTAGAGAGGCGGGCGCCTCAGCAGAAGAAGGCCGAGAGGCAGGCCTCACACCTTCTCGAGGGCCTGTTCGAGATCGGCAATGAGATCCTCGGCCGCCTCGATGCCGACCGAAACACGGATCAGCGCATTAGTGACGCCCGCCGCGTCGCGCAGCTCCTTCGGCACGCCGGAATGCGTCGTGCTCGCCGGGTGGCAGATCAAAGTCTCGGTACCGCCGAGAGAAACCGCAAGCTTGCAGACCTGCAGCGCGTCAAGCAGGCGGAAGGCTTCCGCCTCGCCGCCCTTGACCTCGAAGGAGAAGGTCGAGCCGGTGCCCTTGCACTGCCGGTCGTAGATCGCCTTTTCCTCCGTACCTTCCTCGAGAAAGCCGAGGAAGTGGACGCGCGCCACCTTCGGATGGTCTCGCAGGAATTGCGCCACCTTCCAGGCATTTTCAGTAGCGCGTTCCATGCGCACCTTGAGCGTCTCGAGTGAGCGCAGCGTCATCCAGCAGGAATGCGGATCGAGCTGCATGCCAAGCATCCCGCGCAGTTGCAGGATCGGCTGGACATGCTGCTTGGCGCCGACCACCGCCCCGCCGACGAGATCGGAATGGCCGCCGATGTATTTGGTCATCGAATACAAGACGAGGTCACAGCCCTGTTCGATCGGATTCTGCCAGACGGGGCCCAGAAAGGTATTGTCCACCGCGACCAGCGGTCGGCCACCCTCCTGATCCTCCATTTCGCGCGCGCGTCGGGCGAGATGGGCGAGATCGACGAGGCCGTTGGTCGGGTTGGCCGGCGTCTCGGCGAACAGCAGCCGGACCGGGCCCATCTCACGCGCGACAGCAAGCGCGTCGTCGATCGCCTCGCGTCCTTCGCCGGCATGAAAACCGACCGTCTGGATGCCGAACTGCGGCAGGAAGTTCAGGATCATCGTCTCGGTCCCGCCATAGAGCGGCTGGGAATGGACAATGACATCGCCGGGGCGCAGACAGGCGAACATCGTCGCCGAGATCGCCGCCATGCCGGCGGCGAAAACCGCCGCCTTCTCGCCGCCTTCCCAGAGGGCGAGACGGTCTTCCAGCACCTCGAGATCCGGATTGTTGAAGCGCGAATAGATCAGTCCCGGCTGCTCACCCGGCCGCGGTTCGCGCCGGCCGAGAGCGAGATCGAAGAAGTCCTTGCCATGCTGCGCGCTTTCGAAGACGAAGGTCGAGGTGAGAAACACCGGCGGCTTCAACGCCCCTTCGGACAGGTGCGGATCATAGCCATAGCCCATCATCTGGGTTTCGGGCCGAAGTACGTGATTGCCGATCGTGCGGCGCCGATAATCCTTCCCGCTCATCGTCGGATCCCCTAATCTGCTGGTCAGGTCGAAGATAGCCGACGGACCGGCCGGGGGATATGCCGCATGCAAACGCGGACCGTGCCCGGCAGACCATCGTTGTCGCCTGCTTTAGCAGCCCGAAAGGGGGAAGGAAACCGCAAGATGCTGATGCTCGTCTCGCCCGCCAAGCGCCTCAAGGACACCCCACCGCAGACGGCGATCGAAACCACTGTACCGCACTATCTGGAAGAGGCGCGCGAGCTTGCCGAAGCCGGCGCGGCACTGCCCGTCGCCCGTCTGAAGGCACTGATGAAGCTGTCCGATTCGCTTGCCGAACGGGCGCACGCGCGATTCGTCCACTTTTCGGCCGACGAGATCCGCCGGGGCGGCGGCATACCGGCTCTGTTCGCCTTCGATGGCGATGTCTATCGTGGCATCGATGCGCGCACGCTCGAACGGGATGGGCTCGAGCATCTCGTCCGGCATCTCGGCATTCTTTCCGGCCTTTATGGTCTGCTTTTTCCCTTCGATCGTATTCTCGCCTACCGGCTGGAGATGGGCAGCCGACTGACCGGCCCGTGGGGCGGTGACCTCTATGATTTCTGGCGGCCCCGGCTTGCTTCCGAGATCGCCCGGCGAATGGCGGCGATCGAAACCCGCACGCTGGTCAATCTCGCCAGCATCGAATACTGGCGGGCGGTCGATGTCGCGGCGCTCGCCGAGCTGGTGCCGGGGCTTCGCATCGTCACACCGGAGTTCCGCGAATGGCGGGGCGAGCGGGCAAAGATCATCAGTTTCTTCGCCAAGCGCGCACGCGGCCTGATGGTGCGCTTCGTGGCAGAAAATGCCATCGATACCCCGGATGGGCTGCGCGATTTTTCGTATGAGGGATATCGTTACGACTCCGTAATGAGCGAGGGGGACCGATGGGTCTTCACCCGTCCCGACAGCCGCCGGCTAGATGGTATCAGCCCCCTGTGCGACACGGTGATGGCGAAGCATCCGGCAGGATGAAGCCGGTGACCTGACGGCGCACCTTTCGGTCGGCGTCCATGCCGCCGACCAGATGAAAACCCCGCTTGCCGGCGATCAGTGCCCGATGATCCATCGACGGCTGCGCCATGCGCCCGAGGTCATACCAGCGATCCGACTTCACGTCATAGGCGAAGACCCGCGCGCTCGCTTCTGCCGGCACCCCGTCATAGCCGATCCCATCATAATTGTAGGCACGCAGCCCGCCGCCCGCGAACAGCACCCATCCATTCTCGGGCAGCGCGGTCGCGCCCGCGCGATAGACTGGGGGACCCGGATGGTCCGCGATCCGCCGCCAGCGGATGCGTCGGGGATCATCGGGGTCGATATCGCCCCGCCAGGCCTGTCGTACGAGCCGGAAGCGCCGCCGTCCCTGCTCGTCCCTGCCGACCACGGCAACGCCGTCGATGACGACCAGGGTCCGGCCGACGAGCCCGCCAGCATGACCGAAGACCGGCCGGCCGGGAAAGGGAGTGGCTTTCGTCCAGCGGTCTTCGTGGCTGTCATAAATCTGAACATCAGGAACATTGCCGTCATCGTGCCAGCCGGAAACGAGATAGACATATCGTTCATCCAGCACGCCCGAGACACTGTCGTCCACCGGCAGCGGCATCGGGGCGCGCATCGTCCATCTATTCGTTTCGATATCGAAACGAAACACCTCGGGTTCGGATACTTCGTGGCCGTCGGTGGCGACCGAATAGCCGCCGAAGAGCAGGGCAGTCCCGCCGATGCCGACGGCGGTGGCGGCGATCCGCCCCTGCGGGACGGGGACATCGGGCAGACGCCGCCATTTCCCTTGACCGAATTCATAAGCATGGGCGGCGCGGGTGATGTCGCGCCAGCGCTTGGCGGCACCCAGTCCCATGAAACTGACCAGGACCGGCCGACCCTTTCGGCACAGACGTGCCACCGCATTGTTGGTGACGGCGGCGGGCAGCGGCGCCACCACCGGCCGGACCAGCGCCAGCAACGGCGCTCTTGGCGGCGGTCGCATCGCCGTGCTCTTCGCGCCCGGTTCGGCGATTGCCGGCCGCAGCGCCATGGATGCCATCGTCAGGACGGCCGTCAGGACGGCCGTCAGCAGTGTCGGCCGGCGCCATGGGCATGCGCGCATCAAGAAGCGGGATCGGCATTCCGGGAGTTTCACATGCCGCCGCACCGGATCCCTGATCATTTCCCTTCCTCCTCCAGCGTCAGGCCGGCCTGCAGCCAAGATTCCTCCCGCTCCGCCAGTTCCGCCCGCAGGGCGGCCAGTCGTTCGGAAGCCAGCCGGAATTTTTCCGGATTGCGCTGATAGGCGCCCGGGGCGGCCAAGGCCCGCTCGATGAGCGCAATCTCGGCTTCGAGTTTCGCGATCTCCTCCTCGAGCCGTTCCAGCTCCCTTCGACTGCCAGCGGGGACTTGCGCCGATGCGCTGCGCGCCCTGGAAGGTTTGGCGCCTTTCACTTTATCTGCGGTCCTTCGGGCCTTCCCGGCGGATAGGGGCGCAGGTGAAGTCTCCTCATCCACGATCCGCTGCAGTTCGCTCAGCCCGCCGGCATGTTCGCTCACCTGCCCGTCCCCGTGCACATGAATGATGCCGCCGACCACCGCATCGAGAAAGGCGCGGTCGTGGCTGATCAGCAGAACGGTGCCGCGATATTCGGCGAGCGCCGCTTCCAGCGCGTCGAGCGTTTCGATGTCGAGATCATTGGTCGGTTCGTCGAGCACCAGCAGATCGGCAGGCTGAAGCAGTGCTCGGGCGAGCAGCAGCCGCGCCTTTTCCCCGCCGGAAAGCGCCGCCACCTTCTGATGGCCCTGTTCCGGTCGGAACAGGAAACGCTCCAGCCAGGCCACCGCATGCATGAGCGTATCGCCCACCCGGACATGCGTGTGGGTGCCGTCGGTGATCGTCTCGACGAGCGTGCGTTCGGGATCGAGGGAGATGTCGAGATCCACCGTCCGCGTCCGGAAGGCCGGCGGCCGGTAGTCCTCGAGCCGGACGGGACGACGCTCGCGAGGATCTGTCATATCGCTTCCCGGCGGATCGGACCGCGCCGGGAGATAGGGGCGGCCGGGCACGCGACCACCCGTACCGTCCCGAAGG
>RFIU01000141.1 GCA_003695555.1 Alphaproteobacteria bacterium | reverse complement strand
CTCCACCTTCAGATCCCGATAGCGGTCCCTGAGTTCGGTCTGACGAGAAACCATCGGCATCAGTTGCCCGCCGATCACCACCGCATCGGCGCGGGTCGTCACCTCTAGCGGATCGCCGCTCCAGACGACGAGATCGGCGGTCTTGCCGGGCTCGATCGACCCCAGCCGATCGTCCACGCCGAAGATCCTTGCCGGATTGAGAATAATGGCACGCAGCGCCCCTTCCCGGCTCAGGCCGTTGGCGACGGCATTTCCGGCATATTGCGGGATCAGCCGTGGATTGTGCGCATCCGCTTGCGTATCGGCGATCGCAAAGAGCACCCCGGCGCGTTCCAGACGGCCGGCGTTCATCTGGGTTGCCGCCAGCGTCGAAAAGCTTCCCGGCAGATTGGCGAAGGGATGTAGGATCACCGGAATCTTCACCGCCGCCAGATCGCCGGCGACCATCCAGGCCTCTTCACCGCCGGCAATGACGAGATCAAGATCGGGCAGTTCGCGCTTCAGGGCGACCAACTGGGTGATGTCGCTTGCCCGGCTGACATGAACGACGAGCGGCACGTCGCCGGCAAGCACCGGCGCCAGCGCCTCGGCATCGACGCGCGGGATGATGCCGCGCCATGCGTCCTTGTCTCGTGCCTTGGCAAGACGGGCCGCATCATGCAGCGCGGTAAGCAGATAGACCACCGCCCCGCCACGCGCACCCCCGGCAGCCCGCGCTCCCGCATCGCCGAGATAGGCGACCGCGAAAGCGCGACGCTTGAAGACAACGTCCTTGGCGATACCGAGATGGATCAGCGCCCCGAAGCCGGCAAACACGCCATCGCCCTGGACCGGCGAGACGGCCGCGCGGGTAATGCCGGCGATGCGATTGATCGGAATCGCACTCGCGCGCGGATTGATGCCCCAGGCGATATCGAAGGCGGCATGGAAGGGACCCTTTTCGACATTGTCGTCATTCGACTGCCGGGCAAGCGAAATCTCGATCGCGCCCAGCCGGCTGAAGGCAGCGAAGATTCCGGGCGTGAGCGTGCGGCCGGCCGCCTCGATCCTGAGGTAGCCGCGCGGCACTTCGACATCACCAGAATCAACGATCTTCTCGATCCTGCCGTTGCGCACGAAGACGCTCGCCCTGTCGATCGTGCCGCGAGGACCGAGGGTGACCACCTTGGCGTCAAGAATGGCAATGCCGCGACCCCGTGCCGGCACATCGGCGGCATCTGCAGGCGATGCCTGAAACCCTGCGGCCATAAGGACCGGTATGAGCGCACAAAACGGCAACCGCCCGCGCATGAACCTGACCATCGAGGTGAAAATCCGGGACCTGATCATTTCGCATCTCCCTCCCCGGGCTGGCCGAGCTCGAAATCACTGACCGGCTGATAGCGCGGATCCTCCAGATCCCATTGCAGGGCACCATCGACATAGACCTGCACCGCCTTGGCATAGACCGAGAAGGGATCCCGGTTCCATAGCACCAGATCGGCGGCCTTGCCGACCTCGAGCGAGCCGGTTTCCTTTTCGATGCCCAGCGCCTTCGCCGGATTCCAGCTCAACCAGCGCCAGGCACGGGCCTCAGAAATATCAAGACCTGCGCGACGTCCGTCGGCCCAGGCTTTTGCGGCTTCCTGATTGAGGCGCTGGATGCCGACTGCAGAATCCGAATGGACGATGGCGCACGCACCCGCCGCATCGACGAAGGGAATATTCTCGCGGATACCGTCATAGGCTTCGAGCTTGAAGCCCCACCAGTCCGCCCACATCGCGGCACAGGTATCGTTTTCGGCCAGCAGATCGGCGACCTTGTAGGCCTCCACGGCATGATGGAAGGCGGCGACGTGGTATCCAAACTCGCGCGCCATGTCGAGCACCTGGGCCATCTCGTCGCCACGGTAGCAGTGCATCTGGACGCGAATTTCGCCGTCCAGCACGCCTTTCAGCGTATCCAGCTCGAGATCGCGATGCGGCGGCTTCGCCTTCTCGCCCTTCGCGACCTTCGCTTCATATTCGTCCCATTGGCGCTTGTATTCCTGCGCCCGGATCCAGGCGGTGCGATAGCCGGCGAAATTGCCCATCCGGGTCGAGGGCTTGCGACCCTTCGACCCATAGACACGTTTCGGATTCTCGCCGCATGCCATCTTCAGGCCGTAGGGCGCGCCGGGGAACTTCATCTCCCGCACGGTCCGCGCCCGGACGTTCTTCAGCACCACTGAACGGCCGCCGAAGAGATTGGCCGAACCGGGCAGGATCTGAAGCGTCGTGACGCCGCCGGCGAGCGCGCGAATGAAGCCGGGATCCTGCGGCCAAACCGAATGCTCGGCCCAGACCTCTGCGGTATTCGGCTCAGTCGCCTCATTGCCGTCGGAGGTCGCTCGGATCGCTGGAGAGGGATAGACGCCGAGATGGCTGTGAACGTCGATGATCCCGGGCGTCACATAGCCGCCCGAGCCGTCGATCACAAGAATACCGTCGGGCCACTGGATCGCCTCTTCCTTCCCCACCGCCAGAATGCGACCATCCGCGACATGGATCGCGCCATGCTCGATGCGGTTGCCACGCCCGTCGAAGATGGTGACGTTGCGGATCACGAAAGGCTCATAGGGCTGACGATGATAGCGCGAGGGATAGGGATCAGAGGCTGCGACGGCAGCGGATCCGGCGTTCGCAGCCGCTATCGAGGGGCGCTCACCGGTAGCGGTGCTCGCCGCGCAACCGGCGAGCAGCAGCGCCGTCGCCGTACCGACCAGCGCATTGGACCATCGTCGTGATCGCGTCATCGCCCTCTCCTCCCTCGCACATTTCGTCAATCGTACGATATGCCGGCGACGCTAGCAAAACGTGCGCGCGTCTGTCACGGCCTCTAAACCATGGTGGGGAAACGCCCGTCCGACATCGGCCGGATCGCCTTGCGCAGATGACTGCCCAGGCCGGAAACACCGTTTCTGTCGGTGGAATTCCGGGTGCTGGTGTCCGGCCCTCAACCACTCATCTGAGCAGCCGTTGCCGTCTCACCGGACTCATTCGGTCTCGAGTTCCGGATGGATGCCGGCCGCGGCAGGTTCGGCCAGCTCCTCGTCACCGGCGAGCATCGGTTCGTCCTTGAGCGTGTCGAGATGCATCAGGCGCTTGATCAACGGCGAGATGAGGATCACTGCGATCCCGATCGCCACGGCAATCCAGCCAATGTCGTGATAAACCGAAAGGACGATCTCCTTGCCGACCTCGGTGCCGCCTTCCCCGGAACCGGTCGCGCGCGCGATCATGCCGGCGACGAAATTGCCCCCGGCGGTTGCGAAGAACCACGCGCCCATGATCAGGCTCGCCATATGGACCGGTGCCAGACGGTTCATCGCCGAAAGCCCGACCGGCGACAGGCAAAGTTCGCCCGTCGTGTGGAGAAAATAGATCAGAAAGATGAAGACGACCGGCGTCGGGTTGTCGATTCCGACCAGCTGCGCGCCCCAGACCAGCGCCAGGAAGCCGCTGCCGAGCAGAATGATGCCGAGGCCGAACTTGGCCGGTGTCGATGGCTCGAGCCCGCGCCGACCCAGCGCCTGCCAGAGCCAGGCGAATACCGGCCCCAGCAGGATGATATAGATCGGGTTGATCGACTGGAACAGCGATGCCGGAACACCGGCACGATCGACATATCGGTCGGTGAACAGATTGAGCGAAGAGCCGGCCTGCTCGAACAGCCCCCAGAAGAGCGGCTGCAGGGCGATCAGAAAGATGATCGCGAAGATCCGGTCGCGCTCTTCTGGAGAAAGACGGAAAAGCGCCACAGCAAGAATGTAGGCGAGCAGCACGACGCCGGAGACGAGCAGGATCGAGCCGACCACCTCCTGATACTGGATCAGCGCCCAGATACCGGCGACCGAAGCGATGCTGAGTGCGTAGAGCAGCCACTCGAAGGGAATGCCGATGACCGGACGGCGCAGCCGGGCGGGGTCAGGCGGCTCGCCATGGCCTTCGAGCAGAGGCTTGCCCCAGATGAAGACCAGCAGTCCGAGCAGCATGCCGACACCGGCAGCACCGAAACCGTAGGCCCATCCATAGGTCTCACCCAGATAACCGGCGACCAGCGCGCCGGTGGCCGCGCCGACATTGATGCCCATGTAGAAGATCGTGTAGGCGCCGTCGCGTCGAATGTCCGTACGGGGGTAGAGCTGTCCGACGATGACCGAGATGTTCGCCTTGAGAAAACCCGATCCGACGATGATGACGGCGAGCGCCAGCCAGAACACATTGATCGCCGGATCCGCCTGTCCGCCATGACCGCCGATGGTCATCAGGAACTGACCAATGGTCAGCAGCACGGCACCGAACATCACCGCCCTGCGCTGCCCAAGATAGCGGTCGGCGAGATAACCGCCGAGTACCGGCGTGATATAGACCAGTGAGGTGTAGGCGCCATAGATCAGATACGCCTTCGGCTCAGCAAAGAGCCAGTGCTTGACCAGATAGAAAATCAGCAGCGCCCGCATTCCGTAATAGGAAAAACGCTCCCACATCTCGGCGAAAAAGAGGACATAGAGCCCCTTGGGG
>RFIU01000140.1 GCA_003695555.1 Alphaproteobacteria bacterium | reverse complement strand
TCTTCGGGATGAACGATCTGCTGACGGCCCAGGCCCCGGGCCTCTATGAAACCGGCGTTGCGGCATCGGATGCCCACAATCTGGCGCTCGGCGGGCAGATGGACTTCGTCGTCCGCGACGCCTTCGGCAAGACGCTTGCAACGGCCAGCATCAATACCGACACGACGGCGACCTTCGGCGATCTCGTTACGGCGCTCAATGATGCCACCAGCGGTCTGGGCGCCTTCTTCCAGTTCTCCTTCGACAGCTCGGGACGGCTGACGGCTCAGCCGAAGAGCGGAGTCCAACCCGGGACACGCTTCACGGTCACAAGCGATTCTACTGATCTGGCGGGAACCGGCATGTCGGTGTCGCGATTCTTCGGCCTTGGTGATGCCTTTCGCGCCAATGCCGCGGTTGACCTGCGCATCGTCGCGGAAGTCCCGGCCGATGCGGGACTGCTGGCGACCGCGCGTTTCAAGTCCGGCGCTCTGGTCGGCGAAACGGCCGTATTCAAGGGGGACCAGGCCGGCGCGCTCGAATTCCAGAAGCTGGAATCCAAGGTGATCGACTTTTCCGCCGCCGGGGAGCTGGCGGCCCAGACGCGCACATTGTCCTCCTTCAATGGTGCGGTGATCGGGAATTTCGCGGCACTTGCCGAACGGGCCAAGGTCGCCAATGACGACGCCCAGAACCTGCAGACGGAGATCGATCAACGTCGCACCAGTGTCTCGGGCGTCAATCTTGATGAGGAACTCGCCAATCTGGTGGTCTTCCAGAACAGCTACAACGCCGCCGCACGGGTCATGGGATCCGTGCAGGCCCTGTATGATTCCCTGCTTGCCATTCTCTGACGGCAGGCGACAACGGTTCGATGGAGCAAGGCGATGACGCGTATCGCAAGTTTCGGCCAGCAGAATCTGCTCATCCAGAATACCCTGCGTAATCAGTCGCGGCTGTTCGAGACGCAACAGCAGGTCACTACCGGCAAGAAGGCAAGCTCGTTCCGGGCCTTGTCTCCAGATGTTCAGGCTTCCCTCAGCGCCCGGCGTTCGCGTTCCGCGACCGCAACCTTTCTGGAGACCGTCAAGTCCGTCCGTCAAACCGTCGATTTCTATGATGTCCAGCTTTCCGCCGTTTCCGGAGCGGCGGAAGGTCTTCAGGATGCCATCCGCACGGCAATCGCCCAGGAAGATGCACGGGGACTGATTTCGGAGCTCAAGCAGAGCTTCTCGAGCATCGTCAGCGCTCTCAACACTCGCATCAACGGCGTCTTCATCTTCGGGGGCAGCAACAGCGACCAGCCGCCGGTCAATGTCACGACCATCGCCGATCTTCAGGCGCTTGCCAGCGCCTCGGACGCCTTCGACAACAATAGCGACAAGCAGAAGGCGGTAGTGGCGGAGGGGATCGAACTGACCTACGGCATCGTCGCCAGCGATGTCGCCGAGAAGATCCTTACTTCGATCAAGGCGATCGCCGATTTTGATTCCGGTGCCGGCGGACCACTCGACGGGCCGCTCACCGCAGCACAGCGAAGCTTTCTGGAAGGCGAGCTCGCCAATCTCGATACCGCGATCGGCGATGCCCGGGCCAAGCAGGTCGAAAACGGTCTCAATGCCAACCGCCTGAAGGAAGTCCAGCAGCAGCACGAGGAAGCCTTCAACTTTCTCGACGGTCTGGTGAGCGAGCTGGAGGACGTGAACATGGCCGAAGCGATTTCACGCCTCAATCAAAATCAGGTGGCGCTGGAAGCAAGCTTTCGAGCAATCGGCACCTTGAGCCAGCTCACCCTGGTCAACTTCCTCTAGATCCGTAGTCCGCTTCGCCGTCGCTTTCAGCCTTTGTCCTGCGCGCCACCTTCCATAAACAGGCGGGCGGGATCGAAACGGGAACGTTCGATCGCGATGCGCGCGCCGACCTCAACGGGTCGTCCGAGCTTCGCATCCTCACGCAAGGCGCGGATCAGGCGATGATGGACCGTCTCAGGCCAGGGCGCGGCATGACGGCTGGTCAGATCGACGTGGATCAGCAGCAGTTCACAGGTCGCAGCCTGAAGATTGCGGGTCAGGTTGCGCATCCGCAGGAAAAGATGCGCCCGCTTTTCATCGCAGGCGATCAATTGCCCGGTCACCGCGTATTCCTCGTCGGCGCGCAGCTCACGCTGATAGCGGACATGACTTTCCAGCACGAAGACCCCGCCGGGGTCGGCGGCATGGGGTTCGACGCCCAGGCCGTGTTCCTTCAACCAGGCCTCCATCGCCTGATCGAAGACGGCCGTATAGGCGGCCACATTCATGTGGCCGTTGGCGTCAAGCGCTTGCGCTTCGACGCGCCCTCGGGTCAAATGATCGCGGGCTGAGTGGCCAGGGGTCATCTTCGCAGGCTCCGACTGTCGGTGTTTCCTATAGACCATGGGAAGGCCGAGGTCACGAGGGATGCACTTTCTCGGCAGCGGACGGCAGATCGGGAAGATCCATGAAGGAGGACGACCGGCGGACGAGCAAGGAAGAGAGCTTGCAGATGCGCGCCGCCTGGTGGCGGAGCATCCACTGGTCGCGAGTCGGGATGCTGACAGGCGGCATCACCGTCCTCTTGGTCGCCGTCCTGCTCATAGCACCATCGCTGATCGACTGGACACCCTATCGGGATCAGATCGCCGCACTCGCCAGTCGCGCAAGCGGGCTCGAAATCCGGCTCGATGGTCCGATTTCGCTGCACCTGCTGCCACGACCCGCATTTCGCGTCGAAAAGCTTTCGCTCGGTGCCGATGCACCGCTGGAAGCAAATGTCGGCGCACTGGAAGTGGTGCTGGACTGGGGCGCCCTCACTCGCGGGCGTTTTGCCGCACGCACCATCCGGCTGATCCGGCCGCGGATCCGGGTCGATGATCCGCTTGCCCTGAATCGCTGGTGGGCGGCGCGCAGCACGGCGGGAGTCAATGATTCCACGCAGGGCGGGCGGTCGGACCTGCCGCGTCGCTTCGAAGTGGCAGAAGGTCGGCTGCTGCTGGCCGAGCCGCAAGGTCAGCGCTTCCACCGCTTCGATATCGCACGTCTTTCGCTGCTTCGCGCCCGTCCTGAACGCCCATGGCGGATGGTGTTTGAAGGAGCGCTGGATGCCATTCCCGTCAACTTGCGGATCGAAGGCGGGCGGCGCCATCGCGACGGCGACATGGCGATCAAGGCAGCCTTTGATCTTGCCGGCACAACTTTCACCTACACCGGTAGGGTGCGCAGCGGAGCGAGGGGCGGCCCCGGAGGAATTGTGATCACGCAAGCCGACGGCAAGTTCGAGGTCGATGCCTCTTCGCCTGCCGGCCTGATTGCCGCCGGCCGTGAGTGGAGCGGCTATCCACCGCTGCGAGCGGACGATCTGCCGAGGCTTCTAAAGGCGCCGATCCGGGCACAGGGACATCTGCTGCTCGACGGCAGCAGCGTCCGGTTCGAGGAAATCCGGGCGCGTCTCGACAAAGGGCGCCTTGATGGGCGGATCGCGCTCGATCTCGCCCCGTTCGCGCTGCACTTCGATCTGGAATGCGATTCCCTGGAACTCGCGGATCTGCTTGTTCCCGGTGACCATGCCGCTCCATCATCGCGCGAGGCAGGCATGCCGCTGGAACTGTCGGCACGATGGCAGCTGCTGCATGAACGCCTGACGTCCTTGCCCGGAGTGCTCGAGGGCAAGCTGACGGTTCGGGCATTGCACTGGCGCAATGTGCTTTCCCGCGATGCCAGGCTCGCCTTGACTGCGGGGGCGGACGAGCGGCTCGATCTGCGCCTAGGGGTCGATCTTCCGGGTGGCGGTCATGCTGACCTTGTCGCGGCAGCACCGGGACCGGACAAGACGGCCCCCGTGCTGGTCGGCACGCTTCGTCTCGAACTGCCGAGCATTTCCGCCCTCAAAGATGACAGCGGAAAGGGGAAGGGCGAAAGTGGGCCGGGTTTCCGGTTTCCTTTCGATCGACTGGACGCGACGCTTGGCTGGCGGTGGCGCTTGGCGGAGCTCACTATTGATCCCTTGAAGGTGACCCTTGACGGACGGGAATTCGAAGGCCGCTTGAGCTATGCGGAACCGGAAGACAAGAGCGGCAAGCCCGGGGACGCCCCGGTCGCAGACGCCCATCCCCAGCTGAGCTTCGCCATCTCGGGCCGGGAACTTTCGATCGAGCCGGCCTTCCTCGCTCAGGGCGAGAAGCCGTCTTCACCCTGGACGTCGCGCCGCCTGCTGGAAGATCTCGAAGGAATGAGCGATCACCTGCCGCCATGGCGGATGGAGGCGAGCCTCTCTCTTTCTCGGGTCGGGATTGGCGCCTTGACCCTGGAAGATCTGAAAACCGTGATCCGCCACCGCCCTGACGGCCGTTTCGATCTGGCGCATCTCGACTTTCGACGGGGCGAGATGGTCTTCGCCCTTGATGACGGACGGTTCGAAATCATCGAGGGGAACCCGCACCTGATGCTTGCCGGCAAATCGCAGGCCCGCAAGGCTGGCGCGCTGGTCGAGCTTCTGGCTCTTGACTCCGGCTGGAAGGGGGTGCTGCCCGAACAGGGCGGCGGCAGGCTCGATCTCTGGCCCGACCGGCTGGAACTCTCCCTCGCCCTTGAGCAGGCGAATCGGCGGCTGGCTCTCGATGGCGACATGTTCTGGGATGAGGGGGTAGAGAAGACTGCCGGGATCACGGTACCGGACCTTGCTGAACGTCTTCCCTCCGCTCTTGCCTCGGCGATCGTGCCGCCCGACCGGCTGGATCTCCACTGGCAGGTGGGATGGCAGGATGCGGGGCGGTTGATCGACCTTCTGCCGCCGACAGGCTGGCGCGCTCTGTTGGAGCAGGCGGCGCGAGACGATCGGACTCTTGACCTTCATGGCCGCATCACCGGCCCGAGCGCAGCTCCCGAGATGTCGATGCAAGGGAGCCTGCTCGGTGCACGCACGCAGCTGGAGCTCGTAGCGGTCTCACCGCAAAGGCCGCAGGAATGGAAGCTGAGACTTGCGCTGGCTCACGCGGACCTGCGACGATGGGGGGTGGGTGGCAGGCAGGCGACGGCATTGCCTCTCACGCTCGCGCTTGAAGGCACAATCGACCATCGCGACGGCAGACTTGTCGCCGATACGGTGAAGATCGGTCGATCGCAGGCTTGGCTAGAGCTTATCTGGCAAGACCCCAAGGGAGCGACACCGGCAGGTGGACACACGCCGGCGGGCCCGCGCATCGCGCTCGACATTGAGGCGGATCGGCTTGATCTCGATGAACTGGGCCTCGCGGAACGGCCGAAAGGCGGATCGGCTCTCGCATGGCCGGTCCGCCCGTTCGAAGAAGTCGTCCCAGCCTCCTGGCAGGGGGAAGGCCGTATTGGCGCCAGCGCCATCCGACTTCGCGGAGAGGATCTTGCCGATATTCTTGCCGAAGGCACCCTGCATGACGGCCGGATCGATATCACCACCTTCCGGCTTTCCGGTTTCGGAGGAAAGCTAAAGGGAGAAGGACGCATCGGCCTCGGCACGCGGCGCGAGATCGATGTGCATCTGCTCTCCAGCGGTCTGTCGGTAGGCGCTCTTCTTCCCTTCTTTGGCGCGCCGAACGTGCTGGCGGGAAAATGGGATGGCGAGGCGTCGTTTTCTGGCAGCGGCGAGAGCGTCTATGATCTCGTCTCCCATCTCGAAGGCCGCGGAATGGCTGAATGGAAGCAGCCTGCTTTGATCGGCGTCGATCTCGACACGCTCGCTCGCAATCTCGCCGAACTTTCGCTCGGCGGGCGAGGGGCCGGGGTCGGCGGCATCGCCCGCCTCATTGCTGCGGGTCTTCGTCGAGGCCGGACCGGTTTTTCCGACAGCCGTTTCGAGATGACCGTTTCAAAGGGTGTCGCAAGCATTGAATCCCTGCGATTGGCAAGCCGGGAAAGCCGTCTTGAAACGAGCCTTGATCTCGATCTGCCGGCACTTCGCCTGGAAGGCCGGGGTAGCGTACGTCTGCTGCCTCTAGACCCCAAGGCGCCGGCGCTTTCCTTCCGGCTCGAAGGGCCGTTGGGTGCGCCCGAGCTGCGATGGAATTCGACACTGCTGGAACGCTGGCTCGTCGAACATCTGACCCGCAGGGTGCTGCCGCGCCTGCCACTACCGCCGACAGACGACCCGACGCTGGCCCCGCCCGACATACTGGCACCTCATGGTACGACCGGCGAGAAAGGAAATGATGCCGCCCCGTCACCGATCTTCGATCTGTTCGAAAACGCCCTGCAAAGGCTGAAGACGCGCATCGACAAGAAAGGCGCGCCGGAATCGCAGAACAACCGCGAAGGACGTTGACGAACGGCCGAACCTTGCCATGATGGCCGCTTCTATGGTGCTGAGCTGAGCTGGAAGAGGATACGAAGACAGTCATGGGAAGATCCGGGGTATCCGCCGGACTGGTGGTGATCGGCGACGAAATCCTTTCCGGTCGCACGCGCGACGCCAATATCGCGCATATCGGCCGCTGGCTTAGCGAACGCGGCGTAACGCTTGCCGAAGTGCGGATCGTGCCCGACGAAACGGAGATGATCGTCGAGGCGGTGAATGCGCTGCGCACCCGCTACACCCATCTCTTCACTACCGGCGGCATCGGACCGACCCATGATGACATTACGGCCGAATCCATCGCCAGGGCCTTCGGTCGATCCCTCGTCTTTCATCCCGAAGCCTGGCGCCGACTGGAGGAACATTATGGCACCGAGCATTTCACGCCGGCGCGTCAGCGCATGGCGCGGGTGCCGGAAGGCGCGGAGCTGATCGACAATCCGATCTCGATCGCGCCGGGGTTCCGGCTGGAAAATGTCTTCGTGCTCGCCGGCGTGCCGGAGATCGCCCGCGCGATGCTCGACTCGCTCGGCCATCTGATCGTTGGCGGGAAACCGATGCGCAGCCTCGTTCTTGACATCCCTCTGCCCGAAAGCGCCTTCGCCGGCCCGTTGGCCGAGATCGCTGCCGCGGCCGCCAAGACCGGCGTGCGGATCGGCAGCTATCCCTATTACCGGGATGGGCGCGCCGGCGCCGAGATCGTCCTGCGCGGCACGGATCGCTCGTCTCTCGAGAAAACTGCCGTGCGCATCGAAGCGGCAGCGCGTGAGGCGGGCGTCTCGGTGCGCCGTCTCGAACGATGATCCATTCCGGCCCATCAGCCGGCTCGCCAGACCGACCGGACCTCTTGTCCGCTTGGTGTTCGGAACAGGCTGTGCGATAGGACAGAAAGACATTCCGTGCGCGACAAACGCTTGCCCGCTTGGCGGAATTGGTAGACGCAGGGGACTTAAAATCCCCCGGCCGATCAGGCCATGCCGGTTCGAGTCCGGCAGCGGGCACCAACCCAACAGTCAGATAATCCCTGAAGGCAATATCTTACCGGCCTTTTCTCATGCGTTTGTGAGAAGCCCGGCGGCCATCGGCGCGAAATAGCTGAGGATGCCGTCGGCGCCTGCGCGCTTGAAGCAGAGCAGCGATTCCAGCACGGCCGCCTCCAGATCGAGCGCGCCGGTTCGTGCCGCCTGCATGATCATCGCGTACTCGCCCGAGACCTGATAGGCGAAGGTCGGTATGCCGAAGGCCTCCTTCACCCGCGCCAGCACGTCGAGATAGGGCATGCCCGGCTTGACGATGACCGAGTCGGCGCCTTCGGCAAGATCGAGTTCGACTTCACGCAGCGCTTCACGAACATTGCCGGGATCCATCTGATAGGTCTTCTTGTCGCCCTTCAGGATCCCGCGCGAGCCGACCGCATCGCGGAACGGCCCATAGAAGCCCGAGGCGTATTTCGCGGCATAAGACATGATCTGAACATGTGCGAGACCGGCATCGTCGAGGCCGGCGCGGATCGCACCGATGCGCCCGTCCATCATGTCGGACGGCGCGACGATGTCGGCACCGGCCTGCGATTGCACCTTCGCCTGCTCGACGAGCACTTCGACCGTCTCGTCATTGAGGATTTCTCCCTTCTCGTTGACCAGGCCGTCCTGGCCGTGGCTCGTATAGGGATCGAGCGCGACATCGGCCATGACGCCGATGTCCGGCACCTCGCGCTTCAGCAGGCGGATCGCGCGGCAGACGAGATTGTCGGGGTTGAGTGCCTCTTCCCCGCGCGGCGTACGGCGCTCAGGTGAGGTGTAGGGA
>RFIU01000139.1 GCA_003695555.1 Alphaproteobacteria bacterium | reverse complement strand
GGCAACCACGAGATTGGGCAGCAGCATGCCGCGCATACTCATGAAGGCGATGCCGAGAATGACCGTGATGACGAGAGCGGCGAGAGGATTGAGGCGCCGGGCGTCACGGTCGATATAAGTGGCAAGATAGCCGGCCACCGCCCCTTCGCCCGCGACATGGATCTCGTCGCCGTTTCCTTTCGGTGCTTCATCGGCGAGCGCCAGCATACGGTCATAGGTCTCCTGCGCCTTCGTATCGTCCAGAAGCTCCGCCACGATGATGGTTGCCGTGCCATCGCGGGAGACGAGGCTGCCGCGGTAGAGGGGAAAATCCTGAATCGCCGCGTGGATCTCGTCTGCGCGGGCCTGGGTGCCGAGTGGGGCTCTGAAGAGCTGCGGATTTTCCTCGAAGAATTCTTCGACCATCATGCCGTCGGCAGTCCCGACGATGTCCTTCTCGGTGGCCAGGCTCGTGACCCGTTCGGGATCGACATTGGGAAGCCCCGCGACCCGCTCGGTCAGCCAGGAAACGAGAGCGAGACTGTGCGGATTGAAAATTCCTGTCCCTCCCTTGTTGATGACGGCAATGACGATCGGATCGCGCAGGCCGAAGACCTCCTCCACCCGGTCACGATAGACCAGCGCCGGATCCGTCGGATTGATGAAGGCATCCGCGCTGGTATCCTTGACCAGCTTCGGAAGCTGCATGCCGGCCAGCACGATCAGCAGCAGTCCCAGGATCAGAACAGGCCAGCGCCGGGCCGTGACCCATCGAAAGTATCTTTCGGCATGCGCCTCGGATATGTTCATCTCACCCGTTTCCATTCGACATTTTCCTGATATAGTGTAGATACACTTTTGTTTGCCGCTGAAACTCTTTGGCCCATGCATGTCAGTCACGCGACGTGCACACGACTCCTGTCCGGTCAGGATACGGCGGCGAGTTCCTCAAGCAGCGTTTTTGCAGCGTCCCAACGTTCGCGCCCCAGCCGCCTCACGAGACGGTCCTGCGCTGCGCGCCAGACCGGCATGGCCTGATCGAGCTTCTCCTCTCCCTTTGACGTCAAACGCATGGTACGGGCGCGCCGATGACCTTCGGGGGCAATCTCTATCAATCCTTTACCTTCGAGAAGTTTCAGATTGCGAGTCAGCGTCGTGCGTTCCATCGCGAGAGCGTCGGCGAGTTCCGAGATCGAGCGCGGCGCCCCCTGCCGGATCGCGACCAACAGAGTAAATTGGGTGACTTTGAGGTCGAGAGGACGCAACGCCTCGTCATAGGCACGGGTGATCCTGCGCGATGCCATTCGGGTGCGCAGCGCCGCACACTCCCGTTTGACCTCCTCGACATCCGTCGTCATCTTCTCATCCCCATCGGTGATGGTCACGGGCATGACCCCTATAATGTGTATATACACATATTAATGAGAGAGGTCAATCCGATCCATCAAACCTTCCGCCGACTGGTGTAGGCATGCAGAAAAGTGATGAAAAATAATGCGGAAAATCAGGGAAAATGGTGGGCGCGGCTGGGATCGAACCAGCGACCCCTACGATGTCAACGTAGTGCTCTCCCGCTGAGCTACGCGCCCGAAGGGTCCTGCACGCAAACGGCCGTCGGACGAGCCCCCTTGATGACGGGGCGAGCCACAGGTCTGCGCGCATGCGGCCCGCTTCTTAGCGAGCGAAACGAGGCTAGGCAAGCCCCTTTTCACATCATCCTGCGCTTCCTCTAGGCCGCGCAAAGCCGGTCGATGGCGGCCACCACATCCTTCAGGTGAAAGGGCTTGGAAAGGACCGGCGGTGCCTCATGCTCCGAGCGGTCGCCATCGGCGAGCGCCACAGCGGCAAAACCTGTAATGAAGACGACGCGCATGTCGGGGGCAAGCTCGGCCGCGCGACGAGCGAGGGTCACGCCGTCCAGCTCCGGCATGACAATGTCGGTGAGCAGGAGATCGAAATTGCCGGCAGCAAGATAGGACAGGGCCTCACGTCCATTCTCGACCGCGACGACACGATGCCCGGCCTCAGACAGGGCGCGAATGAGAAAACGCCGCATCGATTCATCGTCTTCAGCCAGCAGGATGCGCGCCATCTGTATCATCCGCTTCGCAACTACCCCCGTCTGCAGGCTGAAATGAAAATCTTAACAAGAGGTAAGAAATCTCGCGTATTCCATGGAACGATGTCTCGAACACCGCCAACCCCACGACATTCGTCGAATGCGTTGAGCGGCATCGGCTGGTGCGCGCCCGCCCGCCCTGCTAAGGATGTGGGGCGAGACAGCCATCCCTCCACCCCGCGGCGTTCCGGACGAAGAGGCAGCAGATGCATGAAGCCGAAGCCATCACCGAATTCGTCCAGCGTCAGGCCGTGCATTGGCGTGGCGTGCTGCGTCTTACTGCGCCTTTGCGTGAGCCGGTGCCGATCGTCGTATCCTCACCCCATTCGGGGCGCCATCTTCCCGCTGAACTGCGCCTTTCGAGCGCACTTTCCCCGCATGAATTGCGACGAATTGAGGATCGTTTCGTCGATCTGCTGTGCGCGGCCGCGCCGGGTTATGGCATGACGCTGCTCACCGCCGTCTGGACGCGCGGCTGGATCGACCTCAATCGCCCGCCGATGGCTCTTGATCCGGCGCTGTTGCGCGAACTCCCTCCCGATCATCTCATGGACGAGCGAGACGAACGACTGATGGCGGGGCTCGGCGTCATTCCGCGTCTTGCCGACGGCCGCATCATTCATCGCCAGCGGATCGACCGGAACGCCGCCTGTGAACGCATCGTCCGCCATCACCTGCCATGGCATCGCCTGCTGGCCCGACTGCTGGCTCGCCTGCGCGATGCACACGGATCGGCGCTGCTGCTCGACTGTCACTCGATGCCGACCCTTCCCGACCGGCATGCAAGCTCCATCCCGCTGATGCCTGATATCATTATCGGCGATCGTTATGGTGCCAGCGCCGATGGCCGCCTCGTGCAGCGGATCGGGGACCATTTCTCGGCGCTCGGCTATCGGGTGGGCTGGAATCGTCCCTTTGCCGGCGGCTACACGACCGAACGGCACGGCAAGCCGGCCAATGGTCTTCATGCGATCCAGATCGAGATC
>RFIU01000138.1 GCA_003695555.1 Alphaproteobacteria bacterium | reverse complement strand
TGCCGGCGCACACCGGCGCTGGTCGGCCCCGCGCCGGCTTTTCTTGTGCGGCGTGGCGCCCGCGTCATGCCCCGCTTGTCGGCGGGATCCGGCGCCGGAGATGCGTCGGTGTCCGTCATCGTCTTCGTCTCTGCGGGGTGAGGCTGTGGCGTCGCTGCCTCTGCCATCAATTCTCTCCCATGCCGGTCGTGCCCCATGCAAAGCCCATCAGGATGCTCATATATACCACTATTCATGAAAAAATCAATATCATTGATACATTCGTTCGCGCCCTGGTCAACGGCTTTGCGTTTGCGTCATCGGGGCTGTCACACTCCCGCAGGACAGGAGGAGGGAGACATCTACATCTACCGAAGGGGGGCATGTGAATGCGTATCCTCGCCGGCCGTATCGCTCTTGGCGCCTGAGTGCTTCTTTTCACCATCGGCCTGCTGGCGGTGCTGGGCCTGCTGTCCGTGTCCGGCGGGTGGGGTGCGTGGGGACTGCTCGGCTTCGGAACGATCGGCCTCCTTGCATTGTATTTTCGTCGTCTGACCGTTTCGGTGAGCGGCAAGGGCGTCCGCATCGAGGTTGCGGAGGTTCGCAAGGCGGGCGATCTGCCGGGCTATGACGATGTAAAGGACGATATAAAGGAAGACGACGGTGAGGCCCCGTGAGAGCGCGCTCGATGCGACTTGGGTGATCCGCTCCGCTAGACGGACATCGGCGGAGGAATCGGGTGCGGCGGCCGCCGTATCGGACCGGCCTACGCCAAAGACGCCGCCGCCCCTTCCGGTTCCGGGCGGGTGGGGCGCTTGCCCCTTGCCTTTTGTGCGGTGCAGCGCGTAGCTGATCGGCATGAAAACCTCGATGAACGAAAGCGGCTCGCCGCCGGCGGACCTGACCGAGGCGCTACGCCACGAGCCGAACGAGCCGGGCGCCGACCATCGGCTGCCCACCCGCACGGATGCTTCCGCGCTCGAATATCCGTGGGCACATCCCCCCGCCATCGGCGAGGTGGTGGAGATCGCACACGGCATCGGCTGGCTGCGCATGCCGCTGCCCTGGGGGCTGGATCACATCAATCTCTATCTGCTGCCCGATGGCGCCGAGGGAGAGTTCGCGCTGGTCGATACCGGCATCCGCTCGAAGGAGACGAAGGCCGCCTGGCGTCGCCTCGTCGGCACCGGCGGCACGCGCAGCAAGGATGGGCGGATCCATCTCACCCGCCTTCTGCTCACCCATCACCATCCCGATCATCTGGGGCTCGCCGGCTGGTTCGCGGACCGATATGGACTTAAGGTGCATGCCAGTCGCGTCTGCTGGCTCTATGCCCGCACGCTGTGGTTCGACAAGGCGCCCGAAGTGCCGGCGGAAGTGCTCGAATTCTTCCATCGCGCGGGTTTTTCGCCCGAAGCGCTCGAACGCCTGCGCGCCGCCGGCTGGGGACGCTATCGCGAAGGGGTGGAACGGCTGCCGATCGGTGTGCATCGAATCGATCCGACCGAACCGCTGAAGATCGGCGGCGCCTTATGGTGGGCGATTGAGACGGCAGGGCATGCGCCGGGGCATCTTAGCTTCTTCGACCCTAAGCGCCGGTTGCTGGTTTCCGGGGATCAGGTCCTGCCCGAGATCAGTTCCAACGTCTCGGTCTATCCGTCCGAACCGTTCGGCAATCCGCTCGCCGAATGGCTGGAAGGACTGGCGCGGCTGCGGGCATTGCCTGCCGATACGCTGGTGCTGCCGGCCCACAATCGTCCCTTCAGGGGACTTCACCCACGGCTCGATCAGCTGATCGGCAAGCATGTCGAGCGCCTGGGCGGGGTTGCAGAAATGTGCCGCGAGCAACCGCGTGCGGCGGTGGAAATCTTTCCCGCCCTCTATCGACGCCGGGTCGCGGGCATGGAATACATGATGGCGACCGGCGAGGCGCTGGCGCATCTCCATTTTCTGGAGGCGGAAGGCGTGCTGGCGCGCGAACCGGATGCGACGGGCGCGCATCGCTTCGTCTGGCGTGCGCGCTATCAGGCGCAGGAGGTGGTGGAGCGGCTTGCGAAGATCACCAGAGGCCAGGAGGAGACGGCACCATGGACGAGCATACGTTGAAGGGCAGAACCCTCTTCATCACCGGGGCGAGCCGCGGCATCGGGCTGGCAATCGCCAAGCGGGCGGCCGCCGATGGCGCGAATATCGCGATCGCCGCCAAGACGGCGGAACCCCACCCGAAGCTTGCCGGCACCATCTACAGCGCCGCCGAGGAGATCGAGGCGGCCGGCGGGCGGGCTCTGCCGCTCGTTGTCGATGTCCGCCATGAAGATCAGGTGGCCGCGGCAATCGAAAAGACGGTCGAGGCCTTCGGTGGGCTCGACATCCTGATCAACAATGCGAGCGCGATTTCGCTGACCCCCACCCTGCAGACCGATATGAAGCGCTTCGACCTGATGCATCAGGTGAACGCGCGCGGCACCTTCTTGTGTTCGAAGCTCGCCCTGCCGCATCTGCTGGAAGCCGACAATCCCCATGTTCTGATGATCTCGCCGCCGCTAAACATGGACAAGCGCTGGTTCGCGCCCCATGTCGCCTATACGATGGCAAAATACGGCATGAGCATGTGCGTGCTCGGGATGGCCGAGGAGTTCCGCGGCCGGGTCGCCTTCAATGCCCTGTGGCCGAGGACGGCGATCGCCACTGCGGCGGTGCGCAATCTGCTCGGCGGCGATGAAATGGTGAGGCGTTCGCGCAAGCCCGAGATCATGGCCGACGCAGCGCACCGGATCCTGACCCGCCCGGCGCGGGAGACAAGCGGCAATTTCTTCATCGATGAAGAAGTGCTGCGTGAGGCCGGCATTCATGATTTCACGGCTTATGCGGTCGAGCCGGGAATGGATCTCGTCCCCGATTTCTTCCTTTAGAAGATCGGGTGGAGGCGGTCGGCGCGGGGCAATGCCGGCAGGATCGAGAGACGGAAAGACGCGTAACGATGACCGAACGTCCATGGCTGAAGAACTATCCGGCGCATGTGCGCTGGGACAAGGAATATGAGGGCTTGCCGGTCCATACCCTGATCGAACAGGCTGCAGCGGCCTTCCCCGGCCGCCCGCATCTTGAGTTCATGGGACGCGTCTATCGCTATCGCGAGAGCTTCGATCTGGTGCGTCGTCTGGCGGCGGGGCTGCAGGAGATCGGCGTGCAAAGAGGTGTTCACGTCGGCATCTTCATGCCCAACTGTCCGCAGTTCGTGATCTCCTACTATGCGGTGCTGATGGCCGGTGGCACCGTGGTCAACTGTTCGCCGCTCTATTCGGGTGAGGAGCTGGCGCATCAGGTTCGCAACAGCGAAACGCGGATCCTGATCACGGTCGATGTCCCCGAGTTGCACGACAAGGCCATGCGCCTGCTTGACGATACGTCGCTCGAGCGCGTCGTCACCACCCGTATCGAAGAGGCGCTGCCGCTGGCTAAGCGCTTTCTCTATCGCCTGACGGGGGGAAGACGGCGTGCCCGGCTCGCCTTCGATGGTCATCGGCATCTTGCCTGGAAGGACCTGATGAAATGGGGCGGGGCGCCCGAGCCGGTGGAAATCGACCCGAAGGAGGACGTCGCGGTGCTGCAATATACCGGCGGCACCACCGGACGCCCGAAGGGGGCGATGCTGACGCACGCCAATCTGACCATCAATGCGCAGCAGAACCGTGACTGGGATCCCGATGCGGTGCCGGGACGCGAGGTGATGTTCGGAGCCCTGCCGCTGTTCCATGTCTATGCGATGACGCTGGTGATGAACACGACGACGCTGCTCGGCGGCGAGATCGCGATGCTGCCGAAGTTCGAGCTGGAAGCGGCCCTGAAGCTGATCGAACGGCGCCGCGTCACCATGCTGCCGGGTGTCCCGACGATGTTCTCGGCGATGCTCGCCTATCCGGGCATCGGCCGCTACGACCTTTCCAGCGTCAAGCGCTGCTTTTCCGGGGGTGCGCCGATGCCGGTCGAGCTGAAGCGGCGTTTCGAGGCGCATATTCCCGGTCTCAAGATCAGCGAAGGCTATGGTCTGACGGAAGCCTCGCCGAGCGTTTCCGCCAATCCGCCCGGCAAGGAAGGAAAGCCCGGCTCGATCGGTCTGCCGCTGCCGGCGACCGAGCTCGTCATCGTCGATCGCGACCCCCCCCATGCTCCCCTGCCGCTCGGCGAGACGGGCGAGATCGCGGTGCGCGGACCGCAGGTGATGAAGGGCTATTGGAAATGCCCTGACGAGACCGCCCGCACGATCGTCGATGGTCGGATGCTGTTGACCGGGGATATCGGCCATATGGACGAGGACGGCTACACCTTCCTCGTCGATCGGGCCAAGGATCTGATCCTGGTGGGGGGCTTCAACGTCTATCCGCGCACCATCGAAGAGGCGATCTATCGCCACCCGGCGGTGGCGGAAGCGGCGGTCATCGGCGTTCCGGACGACTATCTCGGCGAGGTGCCGAAGGCATTCGTGGTCGTCAAGCCGGGTGCGGAACTGACGGCCGACGAGCTGCTCGCCTTCCTCAAGACCCGCATCGGCAAGCATGAGATGCCCCGAAGGATCGTGTTCCGGGACGAGTTGCCAAGGACCATGGTCGGCAAGATTTCGCGGCGCGCCCTTGCGGAGGAAGACGGCCAAGGCTAACACACCGGGATCATGCCGGACACGCAAGCCAAGGGGCGGAAAATGGCCGAAGAAGACAGCACAACACCGGACGGGGTGGAAGCCGGGATCGCGGAACTCAGCTTCGAACAGGCTTTGTCCGAGCTGGAGGGAATCGTTCAGCGCCTCGAACGGGGCGAGGCGGGGCTCGACGAATCGATCGCGCTTTATGAGCGCGGGGCGGCCCTGAAGCGCCATTGCGAGGCGAAGCTGCGCGATGCCGAGCTGCGGATCGAGAAGATCGAGCTGGGGGCCGATGGCGAGGTCAAGCTGAAGGAAGCCGACACGCCATGAAGAACGCCCCCACGACCGATCGTTTCGCCGCGCTGAAGAATGCAATGGCCGAGGTGGGTGGCGCCATCGATGCGCTGCTCGACGAACTGCTGCCGTTGCCCGAAGG
>RFIU01000137.1 GCA_003695555.1 Alphaproteobacteria bacterium | reverse complement strand
CATCATCACCCACGGGCCGCCAGCCATCTGTTCAATCGTTATCTGGAGGCAACGAGCGAGGATTCGGCGCTCACACTTTGGCCGCTGCTGCTGGCGCTGCGGGCGACCATCCGGGGCATGGCATCTGCCGGTGCCGGCAGCAGGGCGCGCGCCGCCCGTTACCGCGAGGTGGCCGAGGCCGCCATCGCCATCAAGAAACGCCGCCTGTGGGTGGCCATCGGTGGTCTTTCCGGCTCCGGCAAATCGACCGTCTCAAGGATCCTTGCGCCGATCCTGTACCCGGCACCGGGCGCGCTGTGGTTGCGCAGCGATGGAATCCGCAAACGACTCTTCGGCAGACTGCCGGAAGAGCGCCTGGAGAACCCGGATGCCTATGCGCCGGCCGCCCATGCACGAACCTACCGGCGCCTGCTGTCACGCGCCCGTTTTGCGGCGCATGCCGGCTGGCCGGCGATCCTGGACGCAACCTGGATCCATGCGGGCACACGCGATCGTCTCGATGACCTTGCCGGGCATCTGGATATTCCTCTGCTCCGTTTCTGGATCGACGCTGCTCCGAAGACATTGCGTCAACGGGTGGCAGACCGGCAAGGCGAGGCCTCGGACGCCGATCTGAAGGTACTGGAAGGGCAACTTGCCCAGTGGCAGGGTGTGCCGCCGGGCTGGACAGCGCTGCCGGGCGAGGAAAGCCCGCAAGAACTGGCGGAGCGCATCGTGACAGCGGCAAATCTTGCGGACAAGTGACTGCCGATGCCTTTCTTTTGCCGTTCATGGCGTCTATGCGAGAGCGCGAAGACTCAAGTCCCCGGCTCGTGCACGAGCGGGATTCGACGCACAGGCGAGTACGGATGGCAAGGGATCCAAGAGAATGAAGTCCGGCGCATCGCAACGGCGGATCGAGTGGATGATCTCGCGCTGGGTCGAAGGCGTCATGCGACACCCGGCACCGGCTCTGCTGATCGTGCTGATGTTCACCCTGATCGCCGGCTGGTTGGCCGCCCGCGATCTCGGGATCAATACCCGAAGTTCCGACATGATCGATCCGCAAGAGATTTATCGGGTGGAAGGTGCGCGCCTGAAACGTCTGTTTCCGCTGGTCACCGATCAGATCCTCGTTATCGTCCGGGGGCGCACAGCCGACGAAACGGATGCCGCAGCCCGTTGGCTCGCGAGGCGTCTGGAGCGCCACAAGGAAGTCTTCGACGATCTCTTTGCAGCCGGTGTCGATCCCTTTCTCGAACAAGAGGGACTGCTGCTCGTCGATCGCGACAAGCTCTATGACCTGACGAGCAGGCTTTCGAGTGGCGCGCCGCTGCTCGAAGATCTGATCGCAGCTCCCCGTCTTTCGGTCTTTTTCGACGATCTTGCAAAAGCCGGGCTGGCGGAAGAGCACGGCGTCTCGCTCGATATCGTCGCCGATCTCTTTTCCGAGGTCGCCGATACGATCGACGCCGTGACCAATGGGAGGCCACGTCCGCTTTCCTGGCAACGACTGTTCGGCCGTGATGAAGCGATCCACCAGCAGCTGATCACGCTTCATCCGCGTCTCGACTTCCATAGCCTTCAGCCGGCCCGCCTGGCCGTTCAGGCCATTCATGCGTCAGTCGCCGAGATGCCTGCTGATCTGCGAAAAGCGGTTGCCATCCATCTTACTGGCGAACCGGTTCTGCGCAGCGAGGAACTGCATTCGGTCTCGCAGGGAATAGAGGTTTCCGCCGGCCTCTCGCTATTGCTGGTGGCTTTCCTCCTGGCGCTTGCCCTGCGCAGCTGGCAGGGTTGCATGGCTTCCCTCGTAGCACTTGCCGTCAGTCTTGTGCTGACGGCCGGGTTTGCCGCTCTGGCGGTCGGTTCGCTCAATCTCATTTCGATTGCTTTTACGGTCCTGATGATCGGCCTCGGCATCGATTTCGCGATCCACCTTCTGCTCCACTATCGCGAAGAACTGCGACGCGACCATTCGCGGCATGAGGCGATGCGCCATGCCGCACGAGGCATCGCCCGTGGCCTGACGCTCGCCGCGGTGACGACGGCGGTCGCCTTCTATTCCTTCGCACCGACACGATTCATCGGCATGGCACAGCTCGGGGTGATCTCTGGTACCGGCATCATCATCGCCTTCATGGTCACGCTCACCGTGATTCCGGCGATCATCCGTCTTCTGCCCGCAGTCCGTCGCCCGGCACCGCATTGGCACGGCGGCATGCGCCTTGTACTGGCGCTGGAGAAGGCGAGTCCCGTCACTCTCGCGCTCAGTCTGCTACTGGGGCTGGCGGCCCTGTCTGCGGTGCCGCAGGTGCGCTTTGATGCTGATCCGATGCATCTGCGCGATCCAGATGCCCCGTCGGTCAAGGCCTTTGCGCTGCTCTTCGATCGCCCGCGGGATAATCCTTACCGCCTGCATTATATCGCCCCTGACCGGGCGCAGGCGGATCGTTTCGCCGAGCGTGCACGCGCCCTTCCCGAAGTGCGTGATGTTACGACCATTTCGCGCTTCCTGCCCATCGATCAGGACGAGCGGATGGACGAGATCGATTTTCTTGCCGGCGACCTCTGGTTCGTCGGCGAAGCCTCACCGGATGCGCTTCGCGCCGCGGCGGCAAGCCCCGTCGATCGCCAGGCAACGACATCAGCGATGGAGAAGCTGGCGAAATCGGCACGATCGATGGCCGGGCAGGGCAATGAGCCGCGCCATCAGGCCGCGGCTCGACTGGCGGCTAGCATCGATGCCTTTCTCGCCCTGGAAAAGGAGAAAGGCAGCGACGAGGCAGGACGGCAGCGGCTCTTCGAAGGCTTGCGCGATGCCGTCTTCCGTTTCTTTCCCGATGTCGTCGCCCGTCTCAAGCGCCAATTGCAGCCCCTGCCGCTGACTCTCGAACGCCTGCCGACGCGCATCCGCGACCGTTATCTTGCACCGAGCGGCGAGGCGCGTGCCGAGGTGCTGCCTTCCCGCGACCTGCGCGACGCCGAAAACCGCCGCCGCTTCGTCGATGCGGTCCGCGCGATCGAACCGCGGCTGACGGGCAGCGCCTATGCGGTGCTGCGCGCAGCACAAGTCGTCGCCCAATCGATGATGCAGGCGACAGTGGCCGCCTTCCTTCTGGCGGTCCTGCTGGTGGCACTTGTCTTGCGGCAGTTGGCCTCGGTCGTGCTGGTGATGGTTCCGCTGCTGTTCGCCGGCCTGTTGACCGTCGCTGCCGGGGTGATCTTCGACATTCCCTTCAATTTCGCCAATGTCATCGTCCTGCCATTGCTGATCGGCATGGGCATCGATGCGGCGATACATCTGGTCGCCCAGTCTCGCGATCTCGATCACGCCGAATCGGTCTTTCGAACGAGCACGCCGCGCGCCATCCTGTTCAGCGCACTGACGACGATGGCTTCCTTCGGCACGCTCGTCCTTTCGCATCACCGAGGGACCGCCAGCATGGGCAAGCTCCTGCTGCTGGCGCTCTCTCTCACCCTTGTTTCCACCCTCCTGGTTCTGCCGGCCATGCTGGAGATCCGCCGGCGCTGGCTGGTCGGTCGCCGTAAAGGCAAGGCCATGAAGGATTGAAGGGCCGGACGGGTGCGGCTAGTTCTGACCCACGACGGACAGACAAGAGCAAGGTGCGGAGGCGGATAGCGTGGTAATCCTTCATCAACTGATGATCGGCAGCCTGGTCATTCTGCTGACCATCGCCATACAGGCGCTGGTGCTCAATCAGGCCGCCCACTGGATCGACCGATGGGCGCTGAGGTTGCTGCCGCGTCGCGGGGATCCGGCACGCCTTGCACTCTTGATGGCGGGTGCCGTCTGGGTCCTGTTCGCCATGACCCTGCAGGTCTGGCTGTGGGCGCTGCTGCTGCTCAAGCTCGGTGCCCTGCACACCCTCGAGAGCGCAATCTATTTTGCTCTCGTCGTCTTCACGACCGTCGGCTTCGGCGATCTCATCCTGCCGCCGGACTGGCGCCTTCTCTCGGGCATGATCGGCGCCGACGGCCTCTTGATCTTCGGCTGGTCCACGGCCTTCATGGTCGAACTCGTCCGTCGTTTGCGCGGTGGACCGTAAGAAAGTCGCCTGATCATGGAAACGGAAGAAGCAGCAGGCGATAATGGCAACCGGACGGATGGCGATCCGGTGACACCCGGACGCATCCGGGAAGCGGCCTCTCGCCTGCGCAAGGTGGCATGGCGAACGCCATTGATCGAATCCGATACGCTGAACAGCCGTGTCGGGGCGCGCGTGCTGGTCAAACCGGAATGCCTTCAGCGCACGGGTTCCTTCAAGATACGCGGGGCCTTCAACCGCTTGAGCCTGATTCCGCGTTCCGAGCGCAAGCGCGGCGTCGTCGCCTTTTCCTCAGGCAATCACGCCCAGGGCGTCGCCGAAGCGGCCAGACGTCTAGGAATTCCGGCGACCATCGTCATGCCGGCGGATGCACCGTCCTTGAAGCTGGAACGTACCCGTCGTCTCGGCGCGCGGGTCGTGCTCTATGACCGCAATGCCGAATCGCGCGAGCTGCGGGCACGCGAGATCGCTGAAGAAAGCGGCGCGATTCTCGTCCCTTCCTTCGACGACGCCGACGTCATCTGCGGACAGGGTACCGTCGGACTGGAGATCGTCGAGGAAGCGGTGCGTGGAGAAATCCCGCTGTCGGCTGTCCTCTTTCCGATCGGCGGTGGCGGGCTTGCGGCCGGTTCGGCGGTGGCAATCAAGGAACGCTCGCCCGCTACGATGATCTGGGGGGTAGAGCCGGAAGGCTGGGATGATACCGCTCGTTCGCTGCGCCTCGGCAAGATCGTCGCCGCATCCGGCAAGGCCGGCAGCCTCTGCGACGCGCTGATGGCGTTTCGGCCCGGACGCCTCACCTTTCCGATCCTGCATCGCTATCTGGAGGGTGGACTGGTGGTCAATGACGCGCAGGTGGCCGAGGCCGTCCGCTTCGCTTTCAGTGAACTGAAGCTCGTCGTCGAGCCGGGCGGGGCAGTGGCACTGGCGGCCCTGCTTGCCGGCAGGCTGCCAATGCCTTGCGGGAATATTGCGATCGTACTTTCGGGCGGCAATATCGATCCGGCGACCGCCGCTTCCATTCTGAATGAAGATCAGGAATCAGTCGGTTGATCTTCAAGATATTTTACGAATTCGTATTCGGTCGTGTTTGAGGGATCGTGAAGCTCGCGCGTGCGTCCGGTGCGGAAATATCCGCGGGCAAGATAGAAGGCATGCGCCTTGCGAAAGCGGGTATCCGACCAGAGGCGGATCTCCCGCCCGCCGAGATCGCTGACTGTCCGCTCGATGCGTTCTGCCAGCAGGCTCGCCAAGCCCATTCGCCGCGCTGAAGGATGAACGTATAAACGCTTGAGCTCAAACAGGCCGGGCTCTTCCAGTGGGACATGACCGATGCAGCCGACGATGCGTCCCTTCCCGGCAGCCACGGCGGCTTCCTTGGCGTCCATTCGTTCGGCCACCCAGAAGCGCCCCTGCCTTGCGGCAAAATGACTTGCCACCCTCGGCAGGTCGGCATCAAGGCCCGGCAGGTCGATCACGCAGCCCGGATAGTCGGAAAAACAGCGTTCGATAAGCGCAATGACAGCGGGCGCATCCTCATCGCACGCCGCACGAAGATGAAAGGGGCGACGCCACACTCGATCATCAAGGGTCTGGTCGAAGCGATGGTCGTTACCGCGCATCATCGACCCTTTCGGGGTGTTGCGGCGAGCTCATCGGACAAGGTGATGAGGCCGGAACGGGAGGCAGCATCTGCAACGAGGTGGCCGCCGCTTTCGGCGAGTTCCTCAAGCAGTCGCTGTCGCGAGAGATGCCAGGCCTGCCGCCAGGCGTAGCAGCGTTCGATCGCGGCGATCTCTTCCGGGGAAAGGTCGGGGCGCCATGCCTCGAAGATCAGAACGATGCGGTCTTCGTCGCTTTCGTTCCATGCCTCGTGGTCGAAGGCGTCGTCGAAGGCGAAGACCTTGCCCGGTATCCAGCGATGGGTGATGTCTGCGACCCGGATACCGCAGTCGCCTTCAGGGATGACAAGCGGCAGATGCACCGTCATGCGTGCATTCGAAAGCCCGAAGTGCGGTGGAATGCGGGTGTGTGGGCGCAGGATCGAGAAAAAGACCTCGATCGGCGTGCCGTGCAGGCGGGTGACCCCGGTCTTCTCGATCGCCGCGGCGGTACGGGGAAAACGGCTGCAGACGTCTTCGACCGCCGCGCCGTCCTGGAAGAGGTGAAGGGCGGTCCAGCGGCGCGTTCCCCGGATCGCCTCCCAATCTTCGCCGAGCGGCATGTCGGGTCGCAGATAAGGCGCGCCGTCGCGCTCGAGGTCGAGTTCGCGCTCGAGTTCATCACAGATCATCGGCGCGGCGGCTTCCAGATCCGCAACCCATTCGAGCGTTTCGTTGGCGAAGACCGGAACGGGGTCCAGATCGGGTACATAGAAGACGTGCGGACGCTGATCGGACCGGCGATATTCGACCGCTCCGTCATGGTTCTGCGGCCAGATCGCACGCCGGATCCGCTCGGGGCCTTCCTCTCCGACCGCCTCATGATGCAGTCGGGTCAGCTCGCGGCGAAGGCAACGATCGACACGGGCTGCGCGATAACGGGACACCGGTTCCCGGTAGCGATGGGCGAGATGACGCAGGATGCCCCCTTCACGTTCCTCCATGAGGCTGGCTATCTTGGCTGCGCGGCTCTCCTGATCGGCACGGATCAGCGCATCGGCCAGCGTCAGCCAGTCACCGCGTGCTTTCGGCTCCTTTGCTATCCGTTCCCAAGAATGAGCGATCTCTTGCGCCGGATCGCGCAACGGCATCAGGGCCAGAGCTTCCTTTTCACTTTCGAAAGCGGCGAAGTCCGCCAGCAATTCGGCAAGTGCGTTTCGTTCGCCCGGGTCGAGATCGGGATGCCAGATCTCAAAGATCAGAACGATGCGCGGTTCGCTGCTGTGGTTCCAAGCGCTGTGCTCGAAACTGTCATCGAAGATCAGGGCGCGGCCTGCCTTCGTTTCGCGCCTTTCTCCGGCCACCATCAGCCCGCAGCCTTGCGGCACGACGAGCGGCAGGTGCACGGTCAGGCGATGATTGGCAATGCCGTAGTGGGGCGGGATTTCGATGCCGGGAGCCAGTACCGAGAGAAAGGCTTCCACCGGCATGTCATCAAGCCGCGTCAGCGGCAATTCCTCCAGCAGGCTGGCGATCCGGGGAAAGCGGGCGAGGGCCTCGGGATTCGCCCGTCCGCCATTGTAGAAATGCAGCGCACCCCATTCGCGTCGGCCGGCAAGCGTTCGCCAGGCATGCGCGGCAGCCAGCGCGGAACCGATATAGGGAGCGAGATCGTGTTCCGGGTCGAATTCGCGCATGACCTCTTCGCGCAGATCCGCGGCCGCCGCTTCCAGCTCTGCGACCCAGTCGAATTCCTCGCGCTCGAACCAGGGCCTTACGGGCAGATCGGGGAGGAAAAACCGGCTCGGTCGGCGTGGGTCGCGACCGAAATCCTTATCGTCAGGGCGCCAGACCAGCTTGCCGAGACGCGACAGGTCGGCATTGGGCATCCGCGCGGCGAGGGTTCCCAGCACCTCGTCGCGCAGTCGCGACCGCCAGGATTTCCAGGCCCCGGCCAGTGCGGCCGATGACTGCTTGAGTGCGGGGATGGCACGCGGATGATTTTCCAGCTGCAGCATGACAGGCGCCCGGCCTTCCAGAATTGCGGCAACCGCTGCGGCCGGCGCATCCTCACCCAGACGCTGATAGAGTGCCCCGAGCAGCAACCAGGTCTTCGGCGCCTCGGGATTGCAGGCATGCAGATGGCGATAGGCTTCGAGCGCTTCCAAGAATTGATCCGCCTGTTCGCAGGCGCGTCCGAGCGCCTCCCATCCTTCGGAGTCTTCAGGAGAAAGCGTCAGATAGCGGCGGATGTATCCGATGGTGCCTTCAATATCGCCGCGCTCCCAGCAGCGCGCCGATAAAAATTGAAGGGAAGTCGGGCTGTCAGGGCGTCGTTCCAGAATGCGACGGTGCGCCGCCTCGGCATCACCCATGCGCCCGGCACGTTGCAGGGCTGCAGCCTCGTCAAGGAGCCGGCGCAGATCGGAAGGGATGGCTTGCTCGCTCATAAAACAGTGATAGCCAAGCGGGGCCCCTCTTGCCAAGCGGATGGACGGGAAAAGGAAAGGCGAGACAGGAAAAAGGGCCACGGTCGATCGACCGCAGCCCTCTGTTCGTCCATCCGCCGCCGGCTTCGAGGAAGCGGGGCGGGGGAGCGTCTTCAGCGCGAATAGAACTCGACCACCAGATTGGGTTCCATGGTGACGGGGTAAGGCACCTCGTCAAGGGTCGGCACCCGCACATAGGTGGCCTTGAAGCCGTCCACCTGAATGTATTCGGGCGTGTCGCGCTCGCCGGACTGCATCGCCTCGATCACCATCGGGATCTCACGCGAACGCTCGCGCACCTCGATGACGTCGCCGGGCTTGACCAGATAGCTCGGGATATTGACCTTGCGGCCATTGACCAGCACGTGGCCATGATTGACGAACTGCCGTGCCGCAAAAACCGTCGGCACCCACTTCGCCCGATAGACGACCGCGTCAAGGCGGCGTTCGAGCAGGCCGATCAGATTCTCGCCGGTGTCGCCGCGCATCCGGTCGGCTTCCTTGTAGTAGCGGCGGAACTGCTTTTCGGTGATATTGCCGTAATAGCCCTTCAGCTTCTGCTTGGCGCGTAGCTGAATACCGAAGTCGGACAGCTTGCCTTTGCGGCGCTGACCGTGTTCGCCCGGGCCATAGGGACGGCTGTTCACCGGGCTCTTTGCGCGACCCCAGATGTTTTCTCCCATCCGGCGGTCGATCTTGTACTTCGCTCGAATTCGCTTGGTCATGATTGCGAACCGCGTCCTCTCTTCTTGCGCCGCAGGCCGGGCGCCCATCGCCCCTTTCCATTCCGTGCGTCCTGCACGATGAAAAGTGCCTGCGTGGACGGCGGACAGGTCTGCCGTCCGTTCGATGTGGACCGCGCCCTACACGAAGCAGCGACCGCTCGTCAAGAAAAAGGAAAGCAGGCCGTTTCCCGCCCTTGCGTCGGCCTGATGCGCTTTCTATAAGCCGCGGCGAACGACTCGTGCGGCCTTTCTTCGGGGCTCGTACTCGCAACCGACAGCAGAAGGAATTCGGGACCATGGCCATCGAACGGACTTTGTCGATCATCAAGCCGGATGCAACCCGGCGCAACATCACCGGCAGAATCAATGCGATGCTGGAAGACGCGGGCCTGCGCATCGTCGCACAGAAGCGCCTGCGGCTGACCCGCGAGCAGGCGGAGGACTTCTATGCCGTCCACCGCGAGCGGCCCTT